>JBBTAR010000071.1:5784-7345 GCA_038044065.1 Nanobdellota archaeon | reverse complement strand
TTCCTATTTAATCCATAATAGAAATCTTTATTAAGAACTGTATAGACAGCGAAGTAGCAAACGATATCGCAATCGGTAATCGCATAACGCTATTCGCTCCGGATGGCGCACACCGAACACCGAACAGCGAATAAGGAGCTAAAATGGCAATTTGGGGCGATTTGAAAAAAAAGATGAGTTCTGTTTTTACGACAGAAGATGTTCCCGAGATGGGAGAGGACTATGTTGAACTTGCAGCTGACTTAAAAGATTCCAAGGCAAAGGTTACTATAAAACCGCACACCTTGAATAAATTTGATGATATCCGCGGTGTTTTGAACGCTATACGGGAAGGCACCACTATCAGCATATTGAATATTGCGCCTTTGAAGGAAAAGGACATTACAGAATTAAAACGAGCAATTGACAAAATCAAAAAAACTGTTGAAGCAAATGACGGCGACATAGCAGGCTTCGGAGAGAACTGGCTTGTCGTAACGCCAAGCTTTGCAAGAGTTGACAGAGGGCAGCCAACAGACAAACCGCCAGCAGCGCCATCACCTGACCAAGAAAGCGGCGGGGCTGAAGATATTTAATTATTAGTTTTATTACGAAAAATTTGCGAAAGCAAGCTGAGCGAAGCCCAGCGGCTCCAGTAAAGCTTTGCTTTGCTCGGAACTCCGCGCTTCCAGAGAAACCAGAGAAAATTTCTTCCGAAATTTTCTTTGCCAAGAAAAATTCTTACGGAATTTTTCTCTGGAAGTCTGCGGACTTTTTCTTGCGTGGCGCGCAGGAGGTAGCAAATACTAAGGCATCCCCCATTCAAAAATTCGCCTGTTGAGGTGAGGTGCTTTTAAAATCTCTGGCATTAGTCCGCGGACAAGTTCCGAGTAGTGAGTTTTTGCTATCCTTTAAAAAATACTAATAGAAAAAGTATCAACAAAGAAACCAAGGCGGTTAAGAATACATATTTTTGTTGCTTTAACAAAAATGGAAATAGATTTATCACGACTATTCCACTGCCAATTACAGTATCAAGTATGTCTACCATGTCACAAACCCAGCTTTAACATTATTTTTATGCCTTCTATCAGCAATCCTATGCCTGCAAGCACCACTCCAAAATTTGCCATGCCAAATATTGTAACTATGCCTGCAAGCACAATAACCGAGCCGGCAATCAAATCTACCAAATTCATCATGCATAATATTAGTAATTCAAAATATTTAAACCTATTGGTGGGTTGCTTACTCTAGTTTGTGCCCGTTATTTAATTTTGAAACTGCAATTGCCTGCAGGTCTAAAACTAATCGCACAAGATCTCTATTTGCTATTGGCTTTTCATTATGTGCTATTAGCAATCTTTTCAATTCCCCTGACATGAAACGCTCTATGCCAGCAGTACGTATAGTAATAAGCATTTGCGGGTGCATGTATTTATCTGGCTCTGCTGGCAAGCCATTGCCGTTGTAACTGCCCTTGATGCTGGCAGCAATCGCGCTGGCCTGCTCCTGCGTTAGTATTGGGTACTCAACCATGTGGGGTTTTCTAAAAATAGTAGAAGTATAAATAGATTGTTAT
>JBBTAR010000071.1:0-5684 GCA_038044065.1 Nanobdellota archaeon | reverse complement strand
GAAATGGCAATGGATCCAAATGAAATAATATTATGGGCAACGATATTCGGCCTCCTGATTGGAATTATCTGGAGCCTGAAATACATTGTCATAATAGACAGAAGAATTGAAAAAATTGAAGAGCATGTGGAGCACTTAGTGCATAAGGTTGAAAAAGAAGAACGCGCCATACTAAGGCGCAGAAGATAATTTTGCTAATGGTTGATTTCAATTTAATTTCAATTATTGTTTTTTATTCAATAATTGCATTGTATCTTTTCATAAAAAGAAAAAGAATAAAACAGGAATACGGTATTTTCTTCCTTTACAGAACGCAGAGATTTACGAAAGCAATGAGATGGATTGCAGGCCTTTGCCCTAGGTTCTGGCAGTGGTTTGGCTATGCATCTGTTCCGATTGGCTTTGCAGGCATGTTCGCGATTTTTGCATACCTTGTTTTTGCAGTTTTCAAGATTTTCACAGTTCCTGCCGCTGCTCCGAGTGTCAGCCTAATAATACCGGGCGTTAGAATACCAGGCTCTGTTTTCGTGCCGTTTTGGTATGGCATCATCGCTTTGTTCGTAGTAATTGTTGTGCATGAAGGCATGCATGGCGTAGTTTCCGAAGCATGGAGATTGAAATTAAAATCAGCAGGAGTTGGCCTGATGGCATTCCTTCCATTGGCTTTTGTAGAACCGCCAGAAAAAAAATTAATGAAGCAGAAATTAATTGTCCAGCTTTCGATTTTCGCAGCAGGAGTTCTTGCCAACCTTGTTACTGCGATAATTGTTTTGCTAATAACTAATTTTGCATTGATGCCCCTTGCAAATGGAATTTACATCCATGGCGTAGCGCCAGGCCAGCCGGCAGAAATGGCAGGCTTGCTTGCAGGAAGTGTTCTTTACAAAATAAATAGCGCAGATATAAAATATGCTTCTGATTTTTCAAGAGAGATGCAAAAACTAAAGCCAGGCGATAAAGTTGTTTTGTCTACTGGGTATAAAACCTTGGAAATGACTGCAATTGAAAATCCGAGCACAAAAGGAAAGGCTTTTGTCGGGATTAACTTCAGGCAATCCTATCCATACCCTGGGCTTTTTGAATTCGGAACCCTGCTTTACTGGATTTTTATCTTTAACATTGGAATTGGGATAATGAACCTGCTTCCTCTGGGACCGATTGACGGCGGAAGAATGCTCCAGCTTGTCCTGAGCAAGAAGATCAAAAAGAAGAAGACTGCTATGAAGATTTTCGGGTTGATAAGTGTGGCCAGCTTGCTATTATTAATTGGGAATGTGATTCTGCCACATTTAATAAAATTAGTTTCTTAATTAAATGCAATAAAGCAAATATAACCAAGGTCTTTGATTTTTAGGAAATGTTTTTATAGAAGTGTATTCTGAAATATATACTACAATACAGAATTGATAACCATGACAAAGCCCAAACCTGCCAAAAAATCCCACTCAAAAGCTTCTAAGAAAACCAAGCCTAAAACTGTTGCGCCGAAAGCGCCTGCACAGAAACTCCCGCCAATCCCTAAAATAGACGTAATGGATACTCTCAGGAAGGCTGGCCTTTTCATAGAAGAGCCAACTGAAAATGTTATACATATTCTTGAAAAGCATAGGGCAATCCCTGAGGAAAAAATAGCTGAAATCATGAAAGTCAAGGTCAACGCAGTGCGAAGACTGCTTTACGATTTAATGGAAAAAGGTGTTACAAGGTATGAGAAAAAGAAAGACGAAAAAAAGAAATGGTGGTATCTTTACTTCTGGAGCCTTGATTATGAAAGGATTTCGGGGTTGATTAAAGCAGCAAAATTGAAGCATCTCGACAGGCTCAAGAAACAGCTGGAAGAGGAAAAGAGGTTTGAATTTGAATGCAGGGCATGCAGCAAAAAATTCCTTCACGAAGAAGCACTTGAGTCTGAATACTTATGCCCTGACTGCGGTTCTGCGCTTGAGCAGGCCAGGCAGACAACAGCAGTCAAGAAAATTGAAATAGAAATAAGAAAAGTTGAGAAGGAATTGCTAGATATAGATATTTTAGCGGAGAATGTTGCAGTTTCAACAATAACCCACCGCTGATTCCAAAGAAAAATGTGCGCAGTTTTCTCGGCTAAGAAAACCCTTACAGAATTCCAATCTGAGCAAAGCTCAGATGGAGCAGCGAACTTCATTCGCTTGCTTTCTTTGGTTTTAGCCCCATCTTTACCAGCATCATATTTTTTATATATGTTCCGCCAAGCAATAATGAAATTAATATTAGCAGTCCGCCCGTGCCCTTGCTAATTATCAGCGCATAGAGAATGCTCTTTCCATTTGCGATGCCATAGTGCTTTACGAGAAATTCTGCAATAGCTCCGATTGAAATTATATCTTCAGGCGTCGGCAAGACTAAAAAAATTCCTATAGACATTAATACGACAGAGAGAAATCCAATCATGCCAAGTTGTTTTTGCTGTTTGTATGTAAACCTGCGGTAAACGATATGCGTTTCTGTCTCTGCGTGTTTTATTCTATAATTCGCCATGGCCTATGGATTTTCTGCAAACTAGTGCAACTATTTAAAACTTTCCAAGAACTCTCAGCTAGTTGCAACTAAGTTTTATATTAAGTCATTTGTAATAATAATTATGATAGAGAACATAATAAAACCAGAATGGGTTTGGCGTGAGCCATGGTATGCAGTCTTTCTGGGCTTCAGCATTTCGATGATAGGAACTTCTATTGGCTTGTTTGTCTTTCCAGATGATGCCAGCCTTGCAGGGATTTTGTTCATCACGATTGCAGGCGTTGCTTTCCTAAACAAAATTATCGATGTGGTAAACGCGCCGACTTTCTGGCAGAGAAATAAAAAATTAATTTTAATTATGGGATTATTTTTTCTCGGCGTTACAATAAGTTACCTATTCTGGTACTTGATTCTGCCGACATCTGCATCGCACTTTTTCTTTTCAAAACAAGTTAAAGTTCTCTCACAGCCGTTTTCAACACTTATTGGGTATTTTTCATTCCCGCAGGCAACCTTCATGACTATCGCGCTGAATAATTTGAAAATCGTGATGATGGTTTTGATTTTATCGCTGATTTATGGCTCTGGCTCTGTGCTGATAATTGCTTGGAATGCCTCTGTCTTGGGGGTGTTCATAGGCAGTTTCGGGAAGATTACAAGCCTGCTAGCTTTTGTTCCGCACACTACTCTTGAATTCCTCGCGTTCTTCTGCGCCGCAATTGCAGGCTCGCTAATATCAATCTGTTTTGACCAGAATAAGCTAGGGGCTGGCCAGAAAGATAGGACTCTAATGGATGCGCTCACCCTGTTCGGCCTTTCAGTTGGATTTATACTTCTTGGGGCAGTTATTGAAACCAGGCTTATGAGCTAATAGCCAAAAGCTTAAAAGCCAGCTCAAAATGCCAGGTGTATGCCAGAAACCGAACAGAAATATCCAACAATAGAACAACGATTGGAAGAGGTCATGCATCAGAGGGGATTTACCAGCCCGAGTACTTTTTCAAAGAGCATGCGCCATACTAGTAGCTGGTATTATAGTTTCGTGCACCGCTGCGCAAGTCCTAACTATAGTACTATATGCAGTGCCGCGGAAAGGCTAGGATTAATCCCAGCAATAATTCACAGATTAGATGCTGACAGAACTCCTTTATTTGGCGAAGGCGTGCGGCATTTTAGAAATCCATTGGATTACCACTATTTGGGAATTGCGTATGTTGGCGATATTCTTCCCATAGAACGAGCGAAAAAAGGGCTTTCGCAAAGAGCACTTGCTGAGCTAGCAGGCACGTATTCTGCCCAAATAAATCAGTGTGAAACATACAGGTTTGTTCCGAATGTTACTTGCCTGCACGCTATTTGCAGAGCCTTGGATTTGGAAGTAGAATGGCTGGCAGAGCCAGTAGAGCAATCATCTTAGCTTTTCCAAGTCGCTTAAGTATTTACCTAATTCAAACTTCCAACTGCATGTTTCTGGAATAAAAATATCCCAATATGGGAACTTTATTTTTCGCTTTTTGTAATAATGGCTTGTTGCGCTGTTGTTTTTTATCAAAATGCTCATGTCAGTACAGCCTGCCTCTGCCAAGCCCAGAAGGATTTTATTAAAACCAAGTGCATCAGTCATAAAGTAAAATGAGGTATTTTTTTCAGATTTTCGCACAGAAAGCCTTGTTGTGCATGGCGCAGTACTTTCAGCAAGCCTTGCAACATCAGAATTGTATTTGAAATACAGCAAAACTGTAACAAACCTTTCAGAATTAAGCGGGGCGTAGTCAATATCTACTTGCCGTACGAATTTTTCAGAATTACTGCACAAGTATTTCAGCTTTTCGCGCATTATGTTTATTTTAATCTCATCTAGCGCGCTGTGGTATTTTCCAAAATATGCTTTCTCTTTTCCTTTTATTTTTTTCCTAAGGTTAAACCAAATCATCCGCGCAGTCCAGTTTTCCCGAAATGATTCAAATATCAGTGGAATCAGCAAAGGCTCGAATTCCTGTTTTTCTTTTTTATCTGCGAGTATTTTTGAAAAAAAGCTGTAGTCAGCGCCAGCATCATGGTTTATTTCAGTTTGGGACAGCACTTCGTGAAGCGGAGAATAATATATTGCCCTTGGCTCAAGGTGCAGGACTTTGCATCTTGCCAGCCCTTTGTTCTCAACAGCCTGCCAGAACAGCTCAAACTCTTTTGTATGTTCTTTTGGCACCCAATACGATACCTGCGTGATTGGCTTTAGGCTAGCAAGGCTGGCGCATTTCATCAAGTAAGTCCTGTGCGGAATTATGCCATATATTTGTTCATTTTTTACTTCAGATAAAAGAACTTCGTAATATTCCAAACCAATGCTTCTGCAGTCAATATAATTATAATAATCAAAGCACTGTTTTTTTAGAAATGCGAACCATCTTCTTGCAGTCCTGCTGGATACTCCGGCGAGCCTGCCGGCTTCTTCAGAGTTAAGAGTTTTTTTCTGCAAAGTCAGCAGATATAAAAATCGAAGCAGGTCTTTATTTAATGGATCGAGTGACATACAATACACTGGCATAATGGCGATATAAATATTTCGGACATATTTTTTGCATTTCTGTCCGAGCCAATTTATATATTAGCAGAAATATGCTGAGCTAAAATGGATAACTTCAAAGTATCAATTGCCACCGGAATAATTACTGCAATTATAATTAGCGGATTATTTTATACCTCGAATACCATGGATTCAGACAAAGACGGCATGACTAACCGCATGGAAGAAAAAATAGGCACCAATCCAAATAGCTGGGATTCTGATGGCGATGGGCAATGCGATAGTTTGGAAGTAAGAGAGAAAAGCAATCCATTAGATGGCAAAATAACTTGCTGTGGCGGTAGCGGACCTGGCGTTCCAGGACAGAAGGCGTGCGTGAAGATTTCTAAATTGTAAATTCAGCCTTAGTGCGAAGCTTTAAAAGCCAGCTCAAAATGTTCTGCGCATGCCAGAAACTGAACAGAAATATCCAACAATAGAACAACGATTGGAAGAAATCAGGTGCCAGCGCGGATTATCGCTAAATGCTTTTTCAATTAGCATAGGCTACCGCAGGAAGTGGTATGATGGCTTCCTGCGCAATCGTGGGCGTGGCAGGCAGATGTGTTATTCGACAGTCTGCAATATTTCAGAGCGTCTCGAATTAATTCCTGTGCTATGGCGC
>JBBTAR010000070.1:0-1262 GCA_038044065.1 Nanobdellota archaeon | reverse complement strand
TTCTTTTCAGTTCCATGAGCACAGGCATGCGGGATTCTGCCCACTCTATTTTTAACTTGCCTTGCGCCGCTAATTTCGGGTCTGCTATTTTTGCCATGAATTCATACAAATGACAAGAGTTTTAAAATTAATTAAAGTGTAAACTACAATACTAAGCCTTAAAAATGCTGTTCTAATAGGGGTGTTAAAATGGGAAAACCAATCTCCGAGGAAACGCGGCAGAAGATTATTGAAGCACATGGGTTAAAGTTATCCGCGTGCAGGGCTGCGGAACATGCTAATGTGAGTGAGCCCACTATTTTAAAATATTGGGGGGTTGCTGGGCTAAGTGCACATTTTGAAAGACCTAGTATGCCTCCAATCTCCGAGGAAACACAGCAGAGGATTATTGAAACACACAAGCTAGGACTATCAGCTACTGAGGCAGCAAAACGCACTGGTGTAGCCACAAGCTCTGTTTTAAGATACTGGAAGGATGCGGGGCTAAATCCGCATTTTAGGCGCGGTAAGCTACCAATTTCTGAGGAAACGCGGCAGAAGATTATTGAAGCATATAGGCCAGAATTATCCGCTTCAAAGATTGCAAAACGTGTTGGTGCTAACCACGGAACTATTTTAAAATATTGGAAGGCTGCAGGCCTAACGCCATGTCGTAATCGTTATGGGCCAATATCTGAAGAAAAACAAAACCTAATTTATACTGCGTGGGAACTTAAAATTGGTGCTAGAAAAACGGCGGAATATTTGAAGGTTAATATTAATACTGTTTATGAATATTGGCGAAGGCTTGGGCTTGCGCTGCCACCACGTGTTTATACTGGCAGACCTGGCGGACCTGGCAGATTTATTAACGCCAGCCTGACAAACTTGCTGGATGACGTATTTGACACTGTGAAAAATCCAGGCGAACAGCTTGAGTTAGAACAAATTGTGCAACGATTAAAAAAGAGGCTTGGCACGGAAAGAATAAATGTTAAGGATTTGCAGGAGAAAATAGATAAGCTTGTCGGCTGGGGCTATTATGCTGTTGCGCAGGATGGAGGAAAAACATATTATAAGGCAGGCATGCCAGCCGCAATGGACGGAAACTTTAAGGCGGCGGTTGCAAGGTAAAATGGATTACGACTTAGAACTCAACCGCATTGCTTCCGAAATTAAAAAGTTAAACAAGGATAAAACTAAAGTCTGCCTGCAATTCCCGGATGGCATGCCTGCCAGAGGTTTTGATTGTTCATATCTTCTTTTCAGTTCCATGAGCACAG
>JBBTAR010000069.1:0-7454 GCA_038044065.1 Nanobdellota archaeon | reverse complement strand
TTACCTCCTATTAACTTATAAATATATTTGCAGTTTAAAACTGTTTTTAAATCAAATCTGTCTTCGTAATTATCCCCGCAATCCTGCCATGCTTCATTACTAGCACGCAGTCTTTTGATTTAAGCAGGCCTGCAATCACAGACAGCGGAGTGTCTTCCTGCACCTGCGGAGGCGCATCATGCATGATGTCTTTGACTTTTGTTTTTGAATTTACCTTGCCGAAATTCTCTATGATGGCCTGCTCCGAAAGCGTTCCAGTTATAATATAATTTACTGAAATTACCTTCCACTGCTTCCACAGCACAGGCAACTGCGATATGCCTTTTTGCTTCATCAACTTTGCTTTATCAGTTACAAAGTCGTCTTCATCCGCAGTAAAAACCCCACGAATCATTACATCGGCAGCAGTTTTCTCATTTTTGTGTTCTGCTTTTTCGAGCACGGCGAATATGCGCATTGCAGTTGTGTGCGCCACGTCATTTAGGCTTCCGTTTTCTATTTTTGCTATCAACGACTGCGAAACTTCAGCAACGCGGGCTAGCTGCTGCTGAGTCATATCCAGTAGCTTCCGCCTCCTTTGAATTGCTTTTAAATCATATTCCATTAGGGATAACTTGAACCGCTGTTCAAGGAATTGCAAAACGATTATTCGTTTTGGAATAAAACTACCAATAATTATTATTAAGCCTTTCTGTTACTGAGTAAACGGGTGATTGGCATGAGTACAACATATCTGGAAAAACTTATCAGACAGGAAGAAACTGAACAAAAGATAGATAAGCGAAACCGTAAGCGCGAACAACAGCGAGAATATGAGACCGCGCAGCGCGATGTTAGGATCGAAGATAAATTCCGCAATGAGAAAACAAAATTAGCACAGAAGGTTTTTGACTGGGTGAAGGATTTTTCTGCCAGCAAAGTTGGCAAAAGGCTACAAGGTGTTTCGCGCGATCCGCGCGGCGTTAAGATTTTTGGCGACGGCTGGGGCCATCAAGTTCCGCATTATGAAGGATTTGGAGTCTGGTCCAGCGTTCATGTAACGCCAAAAGGTGATTTGTGCTATTTTGCAGGCTTCAAATGGGCGGGCGGAGCAGAACGCAGGCTGGCCAGCAGTGCTGAGCTGGCAGGCTATCTGAATTACCACTACCTATCGGAATTATGCGGTGCGATTGAAACAGAAAAAGTTTACAACAACATACAAAAGTGGCATTTCGGGAAGTGAAAAAAATGGGTTTTAAAAGAAAAGAAAAAATAGAAGAAATAATACTAAGAGCAGAAATACCAAAAAAGAAGCCTACGAAAATAATCGATTGGGCTGATGCAGTATTGCCAAAAACGAAAAATAGGAGGCTTTTATGCCGCGATTGAAGAAAATTAAAAACATCTGCGCTAATTGCGGAGAAACCAGAAGGAAAGTAAGGTTTGTGCATCCCTATATCGCTGTCTGCTATAAGTGCACGCCAAGGAGCTATGATAAAAGGACTGCTTGGAAGAGCGAAGTGTTTGACGAGGTGTTTGAGAATAGTATTTAGCCAAAACAAGTGGCCGCACCGCCAAACAAAAGTTTATGCGATGCAAAACACTTAAACCTTTTATCTGTCATCTTTGGTACGCATCATCGTGATGGCCAAAGAAAATAAATTCAACTACTTTGTTATTCTCGTCAGTTTTAAATTTAAGAACAAAGCTTTTCATGATGTGAACGCGCCTCTCGCCAGCAAGGTCATACTTCAAAGGCTTGTAGTGTTGCGGGTTTTGCACAATCTCGTTCATCTTTTTTTCTAAAACTTCCCGCAAAACCGGATTTTTCTTGCCAAGTTTTTCTATATCTCTCAGACAGGAAGGCTTTATGTTTATTTCGTACATCCAATAAAATCTTATTTGATATTCTTAAATATGTCGGAAACAGACTTTACCAAGATAGATTTTTCTTTTTTTCTTTTCTCTAATTCTTTTCTAAATTCTGCTTTCATCGGCAGCTCATCAACAGGATGCCAGTCGGTTTTTTCGCAAAACCCCCACTCTTCATCCGTCAGCGTGCCGGTTTTCATATAATTTTCAAATATTAATTTCTTTGTTACCTCTTCCCTGGCAACTTCACTCCAGTTTACCCATTGAAACTGTTTTAGCTCGGCTTTAACTTCTTCCGATACTGATAATGTTACGGACGTCATCTTACGTTCTTTGATCTTTCGAACTTTCTTAGCTCATTTATTTTAATCTCAAACCTCTGCTTGAGATATTCAGGCCAGTTTATCTCCGGATGTCTATCTATCTTTTCCTTCAGCTCTGCTGGAATCGAAACTGTAAACGTTGGCATTTTATGCTACCCCGCCTAAACGAGTATTAGTGTATATGCGAGATTTCGTGTATATAAATGTTTCGGTTGGCGGGGGTTTTGACCAGTTGCATCATAAAAGTCAGGCCCGGTTGATTATAGACAAAAGGAGTATAAGGATGTTAAGTGTGCGGTACAGTAATCTGTAGGCATTTGCGAAGAGATTAAAAACAGCCGGACTTAATTATGGCTATGAAAAAGCATCTCTTATTTATCTGCTCATCTGCTGTGGATAGAAGCCCTGCTGCTGCATCTCTGTTTGAGGGGAGCAAGAAGTATGAAGCCAAATATGCGGGGCTGAACTCATGGGCAAGCGTGCCTTTGACACAAACTGCTATTGATTGGGCAGATGTTATTTTTGTGATGGATGAGAAAGTTCAACAGCATAGGACTATTTTACTTGAAAGATTTCCGGATGCTATTAGAAAGTCCATAATAGTTTTGGATGTGCCTGCGGATTATGCTAGGGCGGATCCGAGGTTAAAGGATGTTTTGAGGGGGAAGATTGATGAGGCTGGTTTTAACTAAGGCGCTGACACGCCACAGATAAAGTTATGAAAAATTAATCTTCTTTCCCGCTCTTTGAATTACCTTTGGCAGTCCTGTTCTTAGAACTGCTATCTGGCTTTTCATTTGCTTCTTTTTTCTCGTCAAGCTTCTGCATCGCAGTGGCAAGCCTATATGCTGCATTGGCCTGCCCGTATGCTTCTCCGAATTTTTTTGCGGCGAAAGCAGTTTTCGCGCTAGTTAAGTGCTTGTTTGCAATTATAATTCTGTTTTCGGTTGTTTCATTCGCGCCGGCAATTGCAGTCTCAGCTTTTGCAATCTCTTCTATTGCTTTAGCTTCTTTTGCCACGTCATTCTTTTTAACTTCAGATTTTTTAACATCAGACAATTTGTCCATCAATTTTGCTTTTTTTGCTTCTAATCTTTGGATTGCTTCCTGATGTTTTGCAATTTTTTCATTTATTGAATTTATTTTCGCTGGGTCTGCAGTCTTGTCGCTGGAAAGCTCTCCTGAGATTTCATTTGCTTTTTCAGCAAGCATGGTTAATTGTTTTTCATTTTCAGCCAGCTGATCTGATTCCGCATCTGCATTTACCGCCGTGGACTGCTCTATGTTTTTGGTTGCTGTGTCAATCGCGTCCGCATAATTCCTTGCAGCGATTTCTGCTTTTTCAGGCTTATTTTTCATCGCCTGAATTTCCAATAACCTTTCTCGTGCATGAGCTAAAGCTTTCTTTGCCTTTGCATTCTTGTCAAAAGTCATGGCAAGCGATAATTTATCCAGCGCAACTGATAAGCCATAGAAAAGCTTGTCTGGTGTTGTTTTCGGTTGTTCTGTGTTTTCCGCAGCTATTGCCAGAGGCATCGCCAATAGCAAGGCCAGCACTAATAATACAAATATTTGTTTTGCCATAAGATATTAAGAAACAAGCAGCATTTAAATGTTCCCGCAGAGTTTATAAAGCAAAAACCGCGAATAAAACCATGCAAGGTGCGTAAATTGAGAAAGATAGTTCTGATTCTAATTGCATTGCTTTTTATTCCAATTGCCTTAGCCCATCAGCCAAGAATTGCTTTTGAAACTGAAAGTACATCTGACAATCCAATAATAATTCAAAACCCAGAAGTGTCGCAGGCATTCTATGGCGAACTAAGAGGCGCTCCGGATTATTACCAGGTAACTTCTGGCAAAGACTTCACGCTATATGTGGAACTAACTATCCCTGATATCCCAAAGCAAAGGGCTGATTTCCTAGCAGACATTTATCAGGATGGCAGGCTTTTCACGAAAATTAACAGCGCAGGTTTTGAATGGATAAAGTTTCATGAGGACTTCACAGGAGATGATTACTTAAGAGGCCCGTCTTTTGAACAGAGTGTGCCAGCTGGAACATACTTGATTAAGGTTTACAACAGTGACGCAATTGGAAAGTATTCACTTATTGTCGGCAAAGTGGAATCTTTCTCCATGAGAGAGCGGATAAATGCTATTTTTATACTGCCTGAAATCAAGTCAGGCTTCTTTGGCAAGCCAGCCATATCAGCATTCTTCAACCTGACTGGCGGCCTCATCCTTGGCTTTTTTATAATTATTACTTTGATAAGTTACTCTGTTTTTGCAGTAAGGCGAAAGAAAAAATAATTACTCTGAATTACCAGGAACTATTAGAAACCCTTAAATACATTTCCGAATTGATTGCCGCATGACTGCCAGCGATCACAGCGAACAATACGATGCAATGCACCAGGGAATGAAACTTTTTTGGCACTCGCCATCAGAAGATTATTATTTCTATAAAATAAAAGATAACATTGCGAGATTTTTTATAAAAGAAATACAAAGTAAAAAAAATATTTCTGTGCTCGACGTTGGGTGCGGGCTTGGCATGGATATATTAATGCTTAACAGGAAAGCCAACCGCACAGATATAACTTTTACTGGCATTGACGTATCGCCTGTAGCGATAAAAACCGCGCAAGCTGCGTGCCTGCAATTAGGCATAAGTAATTGCAATTTCCGCGTTGCAGATTTCAGCTCAGAAAACTTGGAAAACCGCGCAGAACAAAGTTCTGCGGGGCCAAGCCGAACAGAATTCGGCTCTGGATTTGATATTGTGCTTGCCTCAGAAGTGATAGAACACATGGCTGACGTAAAAGCGTCTCTTCTGAAATTAAGGTCATTTTTAAAAAAGGACGGCGCACTCATACTTAGCACGCCGAATGAAAACCACTTTCTCAAGCAGTTATCAAAAGCCGTTCCTAAAAAAATAATCAGCGCATTCCGCAATGAGCAAAAATGGCTCCATATGCGAAGATACTGGCAGGATCAGGCAGAATCAACGCATGTATCTGTGCAGACGCCTTCGCAGTTAAAAAAAGCGCTTGCTGAAACAGGTTTCATAAATATAGAATTACGGCGCGGAGGCGTTTTATTCGGTGGGCCTTGGCTGGATAAAAGGCCTTTCTTGTTTTCGCTGGCAATAATGTTGGATGCACTGCTTCCAAAATCAATTGGCTATTTTGGCAGTGATGTTATTATAAAAGCGAATAGCCCGGATTAATTGTGCGCCATAACAAAAACTCGCTTAACCGCAAGTTTTTGAATTGCAGTCGCGCGCTAAGGCGCGGGGTTTAGTCGAAAATGCTTCGCATTTTCTTGGTGATGGAAAATTCTAAAAGAATTTTCTTTGGTTTAACATAAACCTGCGCGACCACAATGACAAGCATTAAATAACTTTTCCAGCTCAAAAATACATGGATTCGCACAGCAGTGTACTAGTTACTGGCGGGGCTGGCTTCATAGGCAGCCACTTATGCGAATTTCTTCTTGGCAAAGGGCACAAAGTTATCGCAGTAGATAATTTATTTACCGGCAGAAAAGAAAACATACAGCACTTATTAGCAAATCCGAAATTCAGATTTGTCCCGCATGACATAATAGACCCGCTTTACCTACATGAAGGCATTGAGCAGATTTACAATCTGGCCTGCCCAGCTGCGCCTCTGCATTACCAATTCAACGCAATACGAACAATCAAGGCAAACACAATGGGCGTGATTAACATACTGGGGCTTGCCAAGCTCAACAAAGCCAGAATTCTGCAGGCCTCAACTTCTGAAATCTACGGCGATCCGCTGGAACATCCGCAGAAGGAAACATACAAGGGCAATGTAAACCCAATCGGAATAAGGGCGTGCTATGATGAGGGTAAAAGAGTTGCAGAAACCCTAATGTTTGATTATAATAGGCAGCACTGCGTGGAAATCAGAGTTGCGAGGATTTTCAACACTTATGGCCCGCGGGTCGCGCAGAATGACGGCAGGGTTATTTCTAATTTCATACTTCAGGCGCTCAAAGGCGAGCCAATAACAGTTTATGGCGATGGAATGCAGACAAGAAGCTTCTGCTATGTTTCGGATATGGTTGAAGGACTTTATAAATTAATGAATTCAGATACAACTGGGCCCATCAATCTTGGAAATCCTGACGAATTAGCTATTTTAGAAATCGCGAGAAAAATTACCTCTCTGACAAAGTCGCAGTCAAAAATAATATTCATGCCATTGCCTGCAGATGACCCTTACAAAAGAAAGCCAGACATAACTCTTGCGAAGGAAAAGCTTGGCTGGGCGCCAAAAGTTGACTTGGACACTGGGTTGAAACAAACTATTGATTATTTCAGAGAACAATTGGTACAAAAATGAAATTGAGCGTTATCTGCCCTACTTATAATTCTGAAAAACTGCTTCCGCGGGCTTTGCAGGCCTGGGTGGAGCAGGGCTTTCCTAAAGACGAATACGAAATAACCATTGTTGACAGAAATTCGGAGGACAAAACACAGCAGACCGTGAAAGAGTTTTCTGAAAAGCATGAAAATGTAAAATTATTAATCAGCCAGCCAAGGACAAGCACCCAGCGCAACAACGGAGTAAAATCTGCAAAGTCAGATGTGATTCTTTTCTTTGACGACGACAGCGTTCCTGAAAAAAGCCATTTTGAAACGGGGCTGAAATTTCTAAATGAAAATCCGCACATAGCTATTCTTGGCGGGCCTCAGGTTGATTCTCAACACGATGGTTTTTTTGCTAAGTCTGCAGGCGCGGCAATGGGCTCTTTCTTTGGCTCATTCACAATGGCGCAAAGATATAAAAAAACAAAAACAAATCTTGATGCAGATGAATTTTCTCTTACTTCTGCAAATGTTTTTGTGCGAAAAAAAGTTTTCGACGAGATTGGCGGGTTTGATGAATCAATTTATCCTGGCGAAGATCCTGAATTCTTTGCCCGCGCTAAAAAGAATGGCGTGCGAATGGCTTTTTCTCCTGAGATCGCAGTCCAGCACAGCAGGCGGCCAAACTTAAAACTATTCTGCAAACAGCATTACAAGTATGGATATAACCGTGTTTTGAAAGAAAAAATATCCAAATCATCTTTTTTGAACAACATATTATTTTCAATTCCTTCTTTGTTTTTGATATACATATTATTATTGCCTGTGCTGGCAATTTTAAGCTTTAAGCTGCTAATCCCAATTGCATTGTATGGGTTTTTTGCACTGGCGTTTGCATTTCCAGCAGGCCTTGAGAAGAAGCTTCCTCTGGCAATTCC
>JBBTAR010000068.1:0-5067 GCA_038044065.1 Nanobdellota archaeon | reverse complement strand
TAAAATTAATCATTAAAATCCAGCTTGCTTTGCCCTTTCTTCTTCTCCAAATCCTTAATCGTCCCCCAGGAATGCCTGATATATTTAGCCAGCTTGTTTTCCCAGTGCTCTCTGACAAAGCCCATCGTTATCGGATCTGCAGGATAGCCAGAGCCGAAGTCCAAGCCTATTTCCTTTCTTATTTTTTCAACTTCTTCGTCGCCAGTAACTTTTGATAAAATAGATGCAGCTCCAACTTCAACATGATTAACATCAGCCTTATGCTCTGCGATAATATCAACATGGAGGTCTTTTGGCAGGCTTGCGCGAATCATCTCTGCAAACTTGCTTGCCCGCGGAGAAGTTGGCGAATCAACATAGGCAATATCTGGCTTTAAGTCCTTGATTATTTCAGCAGCCTTCAGAGCTTCAAGCTGATTGATATTCAGGCCTACTGATGCTCTCGAATCAATTTCCTGCGCAGAAATTATAATTACCTTGTAGTTTTCAACTAATTTTTTAATTTTCGGAAACAATGCTTCGCGCTGTTTCGGAGTTAATAATTTTGAATCCTTAACGCCGATTTTTTTCAGCTCCGCAGAATTACTATCATCAATAAGTATGCCTGAAATTACCATTGGGCCTATTACTGGCCCCCTTCGCGCCTCATCTATTCCGCAGATTTTCATATGCTTCCTAAAATTTGTGTTACGATCTGAACAGAGTTCAGATGTACAACAAAATCAAAAGATTTTGTTTGTAAATATAGCGGGAGTTGGAGTTTCCCCAAACCACGCGTCGCGTGATTCGCTTTGAACCAACGATCTTCGGGTTATGAGCTTTGTCCAGCACAAAATAAATCTCTTGCACTGTCCGACGAGCACTCCAAGTTGAGCACCCTTTTATCTCAGGGTTCTACTCTACCCCGCTATAGCTATGCAGTTAAGTCTGAGTTTAAAAGGATTACTTATCAATTCAAATTCTTCACTTTTACCAAGCCTGAAATAGTCTGCAGGTATGCCTCTGCACCTTTGGTAAGCTTGCCATGTGTCATAAACAAGGCGGGCAGTTTCATGTTAGCTGCTTCTGTATATGCCATGCTCAAGTCAGCATCCGTAATTGTTTTCTTATCGCGAACTAAAATCAGGTACTTCAAATTTCCAATGTGTGATGGAATCAGCGCAACAATATCTGCCTCTTTTCCTTTCCTTTTCAAGTCCTTTGAAATAATATCTGCCTTTGATTCTGCCAAAAACAAGACTGCTTTTTCCACAAGCCTGCCTTCTGAAAGTATCTTTTTCGGCGCAATCTTCTGCTGAATCTCCGCCATCATCTGCTGGGCCAGCTTTTTGTCATCAACAGCAGGCAATGGCTCGATTTTTACAGGCGAGGGCAAAGGCGCTTTCGGAACTTCTTTCCTCTGAAGGGTTTCCATTATGGCTGGCCTGAACCTGTCCAAAAAGTCCTGCTTTATCTGCTCTGAAATAGATCTCTGCGGTTTTTGCGCTTCCTGCTTCTGCTCGACCCGAATCTGCTCCTGTCGAATTGCCTTCTGCTCTGTTTCTTTCTTCTCGATTTCCTGCAGCCTTTCTGCAAATGCCTGCCGTTTTTGTTCAACTTCAGCACCCGCAGGTACAGAACTCGCAAACATCCTTGCTGTTTTCTGCGTCGGCTTTAGTAAAGTTGATACTCTATTGCTGGCAGCAACCTCTTGCCCTGCTATGAAATAAACAAAAGTGCTTCCAACCCGTTCTTTTGTCGGCTTTACCTTATTCATATCTGTTAATTGCGATAAGTATGCGCTGGCAAGAAAGGAATCCACTCCTAATTTAGATGCTACTTCAACAGGTAGCATTGGCCCGTTCTGCCTTAAAAGCTCATATACTTTATCTATGTTATTCATGAGAATCCATAAAACAATGAATTAAAAACAATTTCTATGGCTGGAGACACAGCTTGCCATCCCTTCTTGACTGCAAATCAATCACTGCGCATTACATCATGGCTATGATTGCCGAGCAATGAATCTGCAAGCCTTACTCCGCCTGTTGCTTCTGGCATAATTATATGTGTTGCGCCTGCTCTTTTGAATTTCTGGACTATTTTCATATCACTTACTCTTGCAGCAACATGTATGTGTGGTGCTAATTCTTTGGCTGTCAGGACTAAGAGCAAGTTTTTGGAGTCATCACCTAAGCAGGCAACTATGCCTTTAGCGTGCTGAATTTGTGCCTGCCGCAGATTATGCTCTTCTATCGTACTAGTCTCCATTACTGCAAAGCCTTCTGCAATTAGCTTGGCAACATTATCATTGTCTTTTTCCAAAAACAAGACTGCTTCGCCGCGCTGGCGCAATCTAAGGCCTACATGCTTTCCTACTCTGCCTGCCCCGCAGATAATGAAATGGTTTTTCATTGAATTTATTTCGTTTTTCATTCTTACCTCCGAAAAATATTCTGAAAATTTGCCTTCGACTGCCATTCCAAAGGCAGACCAAATGGCAAACCAGATTACGATAACCCCTATGGCTCCAAGAAAAGTGCTTAGGGATTCGCTGACCACATTGCTTCCGGTGTGCTTAAAGGCTATGCTATTTATAGTCATTCCAAAAGCGCCGGTAATTCCTGTGTTTTCTGAATATGAAAATCCCAAAACACCAATTAGCAGAATCACAACTATCAGCAACGTAAGAATAACAATTTGTCTTGGGAAATTATATACTTTCAAGTTCGCAGCCATTACTAATATTTACATTAAGCGTATTATAAAGGTTTTGAAATTTTTAGATGCAGGGAAGAGGAGTTTTTAACGTAAAACGTTTAATGTAAAACGTTTGGCGTTTTTCGAACCTCTGAAGGCACTAAGCCATGGCGTTTCGCATTTCTCTTGAGCGCCACCCCTTTGAACCGATGTCAGGCACATATAGAGTAATTTTATTTACTCGCGCCAGCCATCGTTTGACCGCTTGGGTATCCCTGCGCACTTGTAAGGAAAATTTCACTAATTTTAAAGCTTTTGAGTTACAAAAACCCTTTCTTGCCGAAGTAATCCTTGACTTTGCCAATCCGCTCGGTGTGACTGCCATCAACCACGACATAATCCGCGCCGATTGCATCAAAAACTTTTACAAAATAATTGTGCATTTCAATTTGATATTTCTTGTCAGTTGCCCTGAATCCGTCTGCAGTAATTTCCTTGTTTGAGGGGCTTACGAGTATGCCAAAATCATAAGTATGCATCCAATCCATCACTGCCCTCAGCAAAATCTGGTATTCCTTCTCAGACAGCTTGCCAGCCTCCAAAAGCATCGTGCCATAGACTGCAAGGTCAAGCATGCTTCTGTCACAGAACAGGAAATTCGGCGCAAGCTTCAGTTTTTCCAGCTCTTTCAAGTGCTGGTGTTCGACAACCCACATTTCTGTCTTGAAGCCTGCATCCTTGTCAATAGAGTAAGGGCAATCTCTGATAACTTCATCAATCCACTCAACTGTCTTGTCGCACCACTTCAGCTCTCCAACCAAGCCGTGAAGCAGGGCAGTCTTCCCAACACCAGGCGCGCCGGTAATCCAGCCCTTCTTGGTGTGCTTGCCATTCGTTTTTATTTGGTTTAATGTATTTTTCAGCTCCATAGCTATGGCTAAATACAAAACAATTATAAATATTTGGACTGCAAAATCAGTCCACACTTTGCCGTATTCGCTATTGCGAATACAGCTAACTAGAATTACTTACTTGCCTACTCTTTGCAGTCTTCGCAGTCTCTCCCAACTCGGCTGCGAAATCAGCCGGCACTTTTGCCGTATTCGCTATTGCGAATACAGCTAACTAGAATTACTTACTTGCCTACTCTTTGCAGTCTTCGCAGTCTCTTTCTCTTCTTGAGGCGCTTTCTATACCATTTCCAGCGTCCCCGATAGCCAGACTTATTCTTTTTCTTCCACGCTCTCGATCCTCTTTTCATACTTCACCTTGAGAGCGGGGATTAGCAAAATCATAATTTTGCTTTACAAGCAAAATCCAAAGATTTTGTTGTGCATCTGAACACTGTTCAGATTGTATCCACGCTCGAGAGCCACGTTTCATGATTTTGAATGAAAACTTTGGTTTAAAAAGCTTACATAACCTCTACTTCTTCAATCCCCAACAAATACAAAGCATTTCTCAAAACTTGTGCAAATGCCTGCACAAGTACTAATCTTGCTGTTTTCAAACCAGCTTCAGCAGTCAAAACAGGGCATTTTTCATAAAAACTGCTAAAACCATTGGCCAGCTCGAAAGCATAGCCAGCCACCATGCTCGGGGCGTACTCCTTGCCTGCCTTTTCAACAACAGCAGGAAATTCTGCTAATTTCTTAACAAGCAGGGCCTCTTCAGGCGATTTAAGCAGGCAGAAATCAGCTTTTCCTTTAGATTTTCCAGCTTTATTCAGAATTTTCTTAGCCCGCACTAACGCATATTGCAGGTACGGCCCAGTATTTCCTTCAAAACTCAGCGCATCTTCAAATGAGAAACTCACAAACTTTGTCGGCTCTGTTTTCAATAGGTAATACCTGACTGCGCCAACTCCTATTTTTTCTGCCAGCTCTTCTGCTTCTTTTCTTCCCATGGCGGGGTTTCGTTTTATCACTTCTTCTAGGGCGAGCGCTTTTGCCTTATCCAAAATACCATCAGCAGTCAGTTCTGTGCCTTCCCTACTAGAGATTTTTGCACTTTCTCCGAAGCCGACTAAGCCTGTTGCAACATGATAGCTATTTTTGAATTCTTTCTCGAAGCCTGCTGCTTTCATTGCATAATAATCGACAGAGATTACGTATTTTTGCTCTGCGCCTACAACATGAATGCACTTTGTATTTTTGCTGAAATTATTTTTTACTTTTTTCCCGGAAATACCATTTGTTGCCCACTCTGTGTGTGCTTTTGTTTTTGACGAAACAGCATACAGCATCTTGTCGGGGACTAAGCCGAAACGCCAGAACTGTAGGCCAACATCCTTTCCAGTATAAGTGGCTCTGCCATCTGAACGGACTAGAATCTTGTCAGGATTGAGCATGCCTTTGAACTCATCAAACTGCGAAAGCTTCAGGAGCA
>JBBTAR010000067.1:0-1161 GCA_038044065.1 Nanobdellota archaeon | reverse complement strand
TATATAGTGATTTACCACATGCATTTGAGTCTGGAAAAAAGGCAGGCTTTGGAGATGGACACACAGCAGGCGAAGCATCTGCAGAACATTCAATACATTCTGATTTAGAAGGAAAAATACTTGGCGGAAACTGGACACATGAAAAAGCAAACTCAACTGCTAAGATTTTGTTCAACAAAACATTAGGCGTGATGAATGCAACAGAGCTTGCCTCAGTTTACGCACAGCTATCATTTGACTCTGGCAGATTTTCTTCACCAGAAGCAACAAATGCAACAGCTGCGGTATTAGGCTATGTAAATTCAACATGGAATGTTACACCAGCACAATTAAAAGGTCTTGACCTGCTTGGCGCAGTTAACTTATATGCACAATTAGCAGCGCATGATGCAGAAGCAGATTTGCTAAGAGCATCGGGCCAATGGAATGCTTCATGGTACCAGCAGGGCAAGGATGAAATCCTTGCAAAAGCAACTGAATGGAACACTTCAGCATACTTATTAGGAGAAAATAGCCTGCGCACCTTGGCAATCGGATGGAATGCCTCTGCATATGCAAAAGGAAGTGCTGATGGCGCCGCAGACCTCAGAGCACAAGCAGATGGCTGGAATGCCTCTGCATACTCAAAAGGCCAGTCCACAGCATTTGCAACTGCATCTGGCTGGAATGCAACAAACATAGCTGCTGGCAAGCAAGCCACACTAGAACAAGTGCTTGGCATTGTTGATGATATGCTGAACGCAACAGAAGTAAACAGCGCACATGGCGATGTTGCTACGTTACTGAACTTATACACTCAAAAAGTGAAAGCAGATGCATTGTCATTGACCGACTACACTGCAGATTGGGTGCTTGCGCAAACACAGGCAGGCAACCTGAATGAAACTGAACGCGCACTTGGAAGGCTAGAAACATTATATGGCGGGTTCGGCGTAACGCACGACAATTTAACACGCTTCCAAAGTTTCATTGCAAACTTAAGCCAAAATGACAGCAATGAAATGCTAAGCGCCGGAATGAATGTAAGCTGGTTATTCAACCATGGCAGTGATTTAAGATTTACAGACACATTCGGCAATGGCGGAGTTGTAACTGCATACTCTGGCGACACAGTAATGCGTGCAAAAGTTTCACAGCCAGTAATTGACCGGCTGAAAGAAT
>JBBTAR010000066.1:0-3663 GCA_038044065.1 Nanobdellota archaeon | reverse complement strand
CGATACTAGTATGTAATAAATTATATGACTGTTTTATATACCCGAGTGAAATTAGGATTTTATAACAATCAAAATACTTAGCAGCACTTTCATACCAATCAAGTGTCCTTTGTATATCCATTTTAGTATGATTAAGTTATAATGTAATCATCTACTTCCAAGCATCTACTCCCAAGTCAATTTTGATTTTATAATTTTCATTCGCTTTAAAAACTTCTTTGAATATTTTATCAGTTAAACTGGCCACAAACGCCGTATCTTTTCCACATTGTGCGTAAAGAGATTTTACGTTGATATCTTTATCGAACTTGCTTAGGTGCTCATTCCAAAGCCTACTTTCATGATATATTCCAAATTCTTTTTCATCCAAATCAGATAATTTTTCTTCGGGCTCAATTATTTTTTCAGTACGCGTAAACAACCAAGTCTCTTGCGTGTTTATAGTTTCTTCTTTATAATTGACCTCTTTAAATTTTAGAGTAAGAAGTAATTTTCTAATTTTTTCTAAATCTTTTTCATAATCACCTATGTATTCTCCATAATCTAAGAAATTGAGCATAAAACCATTTTCATCGAAACTATAATTTATAACATAATATGGGCTATCGGTACGAAAACCTGTAAAACCCGTAGAAATATTATACTTATCCTTTGAACAACGCCGCAATAATTCGCCAAGTGCTTCTTTTATAATATTTTGTTGCCCAGTTTCTTCTAAGTTTGCTGTTGTGTCTACTTCTTTTGCGTAAGTATTATTTATTCCAAGCTCTTTTAAGATTATATTTTTATTTTCTATTTTCTTTTCAATAGCATTATCCAACAAATTAGTTAATTTTTGTTCATCCCAGATCAGCATATTGTATTTTTTAGCTAATTGATAATCTGTGTCTAAAATATCACAACCAACTAAAACATGAACAATTTTATCAAAATTTAATTCTTTATTTTTACTATCCCATTGATGAATAAGATTTCGTACGGCTAGCGTACTTCTTTCGTACTGTTTGCATTCAAATGCAATTTTAAGATTTTTATATTTGAGAAAGACATCAATTTCATAGCCATTATAAATTTTATTTAACTCTGAATTAAAGCCCGAAAGTGTTAGTAATTGTCCTACATTTTTCTCCAGCAAAGTGCCTTTTCTCGAAGCCATTTTAATCAACTATATTTAGTGCACGCACTTATCTTTAAAAACTTATGCCTTACATGCTTATGGATTTTTTCAGTTAGAATTCACCCAAGCTCTTCTGGCTGTTTTTGTGCTTTGCAGGCTTGGGCTTGGCTGGCTTGGCAGCGGCAGGCTCTTCTGGTCCAACTTCTTTTCCGCCAATAATCGCAACGCCATACTGACCGTCGAAACCGGGTTTTACTTTTATTTTGCCCTCACGGTTTTCAAGAATTAATTTTGCAAGCCTGTCGTTAACAATTTCTTTCAGGGATTTTTCATCAGCATCCAAGTCAATTGCATATTCTGAGCCAAATTTCCCAATAAGCTTGTTAAATATTTCAAAAACTTTCTTGCTGGCAACAGGAACGCCCATGCTTCCTGAAATAAGTTCGCTAAGGGGGAGAAGTTTGTAAAATCCCGGGCGGTTTTTCGGCTGGAAGCCTGCAGGCCTGTCTGCTAATTCTTCAACTCTGTATTTCACGCCGATTGTTAGAGGTCTTTTGCAGACAGGGCAGGTATTTTTCAGTTTCCTTGTTTCTTCCGGCGCGCAGGAGAATTTGCAGTCCATGTGCCCATCCCAGTGGTATTTTCCATATGCTGGATCTGTTTCAATTGTTCCAGTGAGTTTTTCCCCTGTCTGGATTGCAGAAATAATTTTTTTATAATTCATTTCTGTTTCAAAAACAGTTGCTTCTCTTCCGATTCGCCACGGCCAGAATGAATGCGCGTCTGAAAAAGAAACAATCTGCACTTTGTCGAGGGATGAAAGGCGCCAGTTCATTGCAGGATCGCTTGACATTCCAGTTTCAATTGCATGGATATTTTTTTCCTGATCAAGAAAGCAGTCCTTCAGAGAGTCAAAGCCAGTCATGCTACCAAAAACTCCGAAGTAAGGCGTCCATGCATGCGCAGGAATTATCTCAACATCTTTTGAAATGCTTTTCAGCTTTTCTGTAAATTCGGGGCATGGAATTTTGAAGATTGGCCTGCCATCATAATCAATCCGGCCTTTTGTCAGCAGATAGTCTGTAATTTGTTTTACAATATCAAAATCTGGCGCAAGGACTACGATATGAACGCGCCTGCCTTTCCCGCCTTGCGAATACATTAGGCTGATTTCAGAAGTCAGCATGAAGTTAAATCCGCTTTTCGTTTTCAAAATTCCAGTTTCATCTTCGCGCAGGTTTTCTTTCAGTTCGAGAATCCATTTTGGATGAGTAAAATCGCCCGTGCCAAGCAGGCCAATCCCCTTAATCCTCGCCCACTTTTCCAGATTTTCAATATTAAGCGCAGTTGATGTGGCTCTGCTGAATCTTGAATGCATGTGCAGGTCTGCAATGATTTTCATGTAAATTTCAATCCAGAAGAGAATAAAAAGATTTGTTCACACATCTAATACGACTCGTGCAGTCCAGCCAGCCTTCTCTTTCTTTAATTCGAGCATGTGGTATGTTGCTGCCTTGACATCTGCCCTTAACAAGTGCCGTTTCCTGTCCATCGGCTCCCCGTGGATTTTGGCAGACAATAGCCAAACGCCATCTGGCTTTTGTTTTACATCAATATCAAACTTTGACAAAAATATCTGCTCAGCGTCCTTGTAGTAAATCAGCTCATTAAGAAAATCAATCAGCAGGGACTTCAGCTCTTTATTCTGCAGTTTTATCGGCTTGCTTATCCTTGGCAGGACTGCCGTCAAGTGCACCATAGTTTCCATCGTAGCCAAAGCTGCGTTCGTGAATACTTCATTCAAGTCCTTGCCGTATGCCTCGAAGGCCAGCTCAGCAGTTACAGAATTCTCCAGGAATTTGAACTTCTTTGAGGCGGTTTTTGACCTATCTGCCTGTCTGGCGGGCTTTTTCGCAACCATTTCACTATCAGCCAATTTTGCCTGATTATTAATCTTTTGTAACTACTTTTTAAAGAGATTTGGCTGGCGAAGTGTTAGTTATGTGAGTGCATAGTATTAGACATAGTATTAATAATACGAGAAAACATAGATTTAAATACCCGCGGTTTTTCTCAGAAATGGCCACATGAAAGAAAGCGACTTCGCTAAGGTAAAAGATAGGATTTCTAGCACGATTAAATCTAATTCCGGCGTTGTCACGACAGCTGAAATTGCTTTCGAGCTGAAGGTTTCGTGGAATACTGCTGAGAAGTACTTGCTGGAAATGGCGCTCGACAATCAGGTTATCAGAATCAAAAAAGCAGGGGTGAATCTATGGGTAAGAAAGTAAAGCCGAGGCGAAAGATTAAGTGGGATTCGGTTTTAGCGGTAGTGCTCATAGCTTTTACTATTTCTGGATTTTATATAGCATCTTTACGGGCAGAAGGAAAACTGCACTTTTCAATTACTGGGGCTTTCGCAGCAGAAGGCAACCCCGCGCCGGAAGGTTCTGAAGGCCTGCCAGCACCAACCATGACGCCATTTGGCAAGTCAGCAACTTTCAGCGCGATGGTTGCTAGTGATGCATGGAGTGATGCGGCGTGGG
>JBBTAR010000065.1:0-4559 GCA_038044065.1 Nanobdellota archaeon | reverse complement strand
CGCTCTTTTCCGGAAAATGCATCAACATATGTCGGTGTATCTGTTTTTCCGCGCAATTTTGATGGCGGCGAGATGGTTTTTGGAATGTTTATGTTCGGCGAAGAGTTCGATACTGACTTGGATGTTTCAGATTTGGTTGCTGAAGAAATTGATTTCGGCGCACATGAATTGTGTGCAGAACTTACAGATATAAATAATTACAACGACACAAATCTGGAAAATAATTTCGCATGTGCGAACTTTACAATCGAACCGCCAGCCTCGCAGACAAAAAAGCGGATAAAAACTTTTACGGCAGAGGAAATTTATGACCTGAACAAAACTATTTTTTGGACTGCGCAATTATTTCCGAGCGCAAATATAACTGGAAACCTGACAGTAAGCCTTCAGAAAAGAAATTCTATCGACTCTGTAACTCTTTTTGAACAGAAAGGCCTTGGACTTACAGAACCCTTGCTTTTGTTTGGAAATTATACAATTCCAGATGATAAAATCGAAGGAATTTACAAAGTGCGCGCTAGGTTTATTTACTCTAGCAAATATTTCGACTCTCAGGACTCCGGTCAGTTCTGGCTTAACGGGCTGGCTGACCTCGGGCCTGCGAACATTACTATTCTTAAAACGCCAGAAAGTGTAAATTTCGGCGGATTCGGCTCTGTTTTTGTAAAATTCTTTTCTGGAAATTACAATTACGATTCTCTGAAGTTTTTGGTTTACGGCTACCCAAAACAAGTTCTGGCAGACACCTCAGGAAAAGGTATTACTGCATCAAGCCATGACTCTGATGTTACAGTAGAATTAAGTGACATAAAGCGCGGAGAAACTGTTTACATAGCTCTCCCGGCCTTCGCAAAACAAAACTGCGATTCTAATTATGATGCAGATATTTACAGAACAAGAGTTAGAGCTTATGATTCTGCAGGCACGCCCATAACAACAGCTGACGCTGACTTATCGCTTTTGGGTAGCTCTTCTTTCTGCAGTTCAAGCTCATCGCCAAGGCAGTCCTCTGGAAAAACCACTGCACTTGGTTTGGTGCGGCCGCAGAAAACAGATCCTGTTTTGGTAGAAATCGCAGACATGCCGAAAGAAGTTTCAACTTCTGAAGATTTTACAATCCGCGCGAAAATAAAAAACAACCTGAACAGTTCAAAGCAGGTTGAAGTTTATTCCTATGTTTACCTGAGCAAAAATCTTGTTTCAGAAGGTGGATGGACTGCGAACAAGCAGGCTATTTACCTGGACGGCTCTGAGGAAAAAACAGTTGAGCTGGAAAACAGAGTAAAGGCTGGCGCGGCACTTGGAAGGTATGATTTTAAAGTCAGGGTAAAAGACGGAACTAAAAACTACGATGCAGATTCTGAAATAAAAATTGTTGGGCAGTCCGCCTCGCAGAAGGCAACTGCTGGCGCAGGAGCTCCTGCAATTACTGGCTCTGCGGTTTTTATATCAAAGGCTAGCACTCTTAACCCCGTGCTTGGCTTGTTCGTATTTTTGCTTTTGATTTTGGTTCTGGCACTGATAAAAAGCAAATAGCTTCTTTGCGAAACGCATTAATAACTTCTTTATTTCTGATTTTCATGCCAGAGCCGCACACATGGATTCATGCAAAAATGATTGTCGAGATAGCAGGCACGCCGGAATCTCATGTTTTGGATACTTTAAAATTAATTGAAAATAGTTTTAGGATTAAAAATCCAGAAGTAAGAGTTAAAAAATCCGAAATAAACGCGCCGAAAAAAATGCCTGAATCGCAGAATTTTTTCTCAGGATTTATTGAATTTGAAATAGAAGTTGCATCGTTATCTGCTATGCTTGGCCTGATTTTGGACTACATGCCAAGCTCGATTGACATAATTTCGCCGGAAAATATCACAGAAAACTGCGGAAACCTTGCAGACCTGCTGAATGACCTAGCAGGAAGATTGCACCAGTACGATGCAACTGTGAAAACCCTTAAAGCAGAGAAAGCAATAATAGAACGCGAGCTGAAAAAGCGCGGTGTTGATGTTGAATATGAGAAGTAGTTAGGTTTTTAAAACCAGATTCGATGCAAAAACAATGGAAACTGGCACGAAAATTTTAGAACAGGTAACGCCAAAGATATTCAGGGCTGTGAAGTTTTTTGATTCCAAGCTAGACAAGAAAAAAATATTGTCTGCGCCGGAAAAGCTGGCCTGCGCAGTTAAAAGCTGTGACGGAACTTACCATGTTGTTTATTCTGAAATTCCAGCAAGCCTGAAAAATACAAAGTCAAGCAAAGTGCTGGCAGGCTTGCCGGCAGTAATAAGAGAGCAGAGGTTTTTAATCTGGCTGAACAAAGGCGAGCTGATACTGCTGGGAAATATGGGAGAAGCTCTAAAGCTTTTGGCTTAAATGATAACGCACAAAGAATTATTTACTGCCAAGACGTCTGATGATTTAGTTGATAGAATTTTAGCAGATAAGAAAAAAATAAAAACAGAACTTAAAAATTGCTTTGATGGCAAAGGAGCAGAGGTTTGCCAGTATTTTGCCAAGATTGACGGCAATCCTATCAATATCATGCTTGGCTGTCTGCCATGACAAGAAATATATTGGTTTGACTTTACATTCACACAACCCCATCCGCAATTAGATTTGCGCGCAAGAAAACAGCAAATAGAAGCTATTTTTGCAAAATATGCCGCAGAGTTCAAACTGCACTCTGGGAGCAATTTTTATTTTTACTCTCTCCGAAGTGCGTCCGTACCGCGATTTTTGCGTACGCCAACTAAAGGTGCTGATGTTGGTTTCGTGCGCCAAACTGCAGTACAATTAGATTTGAATTATGCGCGAGCCTCGTGTCTGCTTAAAGAGCTATTTGTCCTGTATCTAAACCCCAGTGGCTAAACATATTCTTAAATAATTTATGTATTATAAATGTCCATGGGCATAAATCTTAGAGATACTGTTCTGAAGCACAAAATCGAGCTTGAAGACTTGAAAGGAAAAAAACTGGCTGTTGACGCTTTCAATGTTCTCTACCAATTCCTTGCGACAATAAGGCAACAGGATGGCCAGCTCCTGAAAGATTCGCATGGAAATGTAACTTCGCACTTGTCTGGATTATTTTACAGGACGATTAACCTATTGGAAGCCGGCGCACTTCCTTGTTTTGTTTTTGATGGCAAGCCACCCAGCGAAAAGTTTGCAACAACTGAGGCGCGTGCAGCGATCAAGGAAGAGGCGCAGATAAAATACGCATCTGCAATTGAAAAAGGCGATTTGGCAGAAGCAAAGAAATTCGCCCAGCAGACTTCAAGATTAACTGCTGAAATGATTTCAGAATCAAAAGAGCTTCTGAGCGCAATGGGGCTGCCATGGGTGCAGGCCTTGGCAGAGGGTGAGGCACAGGCAGCACATATGTGCGCAAAAAAGCATGTCTGGGCAACTGCATCGCAGGATTATGATGCCTTGCTTTTCGGGACTACGAGATTAGTAAGAAATCTGACAATTTCCCAGAAAAAGAAAGTGGCTGGCAAAGAAGCATACACGAAAACAGAAATCGAACTGATTGACTTGGCAGAATGCCTGAACTTTCTGCAGATGGATATTACTGGTTTCATAAACATGGCTCTGCTAATCGGAACAGATTACAATCCCGGCGGGGTTGAAGGAATCGGGCCTAAGACTGCAATAAAAATAATAAAAGAAGGGAAATTCCCAGAGTATAAAGAGAAAATTCAGAATTACGATAGAATCAAGAGCTTATTTTCAAAACCGCTTGTTACTTCTGATTATTCTCTTGAGTGGAAAAAGCCAGATGAAAAGAAAATCAAAGAAATCTTGGTTGGCAGGCATGGCTTCAAGGAAGACAGGATTGATGCTGCAATAAAAAGAATTACTGGGATTGACAGGGGGCAGAAAGGGCTGGGGGAGTTCTAAACTTGTGCAAGCTACCAACTATCTACCTTCAATCCAGCCACTTTTGAAAAATCCTTGTCTCGCGTTAGTATTTTTTCCCCTTTTGCCAGGGCTACGCCCGCGATCATAGAATCTATTGGGTCTATCTGATGCCCGGATTTTACCAGCAGGCCATCAAGCTCTCCGCCACGCTCTGCAGCCTCCGCATCTAAGTGGAGAATGGTCATTCTGGAAAGTGCTGATAGGATTTTCTTTCTTTCAAGCTCAGGCTTGCTGCACTGCGATAAGCCGCTAAAAAGTTCAAAGATTGTTGGCGCGGTAACAAACTCGGGTTCGCCATTTTTTATTATCCCTTTCAGCTTTTCTATCGCTGCTGGCTTGCCATTCATGACATCAATAACAAAGTTCGTGTCAAATATCATGCCAACGCCTTCGTGGTTCTCCTAATTCTTGCCCTCAACGCACGCCTTCTTGCAGCGATATTAACGCGTAGCTCGCCCGCTTCTTTATTGGTCAGCATGCCAGCAAGCTCCATGAGCGAGGCTTTGCCAGTCATCTTTAATATAATGTCGCTAAAGCTCTCTGTTGGCTCTTTTCTTACAGCCAGCCGCTCGTATGCATCCTCTGTTATTGAGATTGTTTTGGTTGCCATTGCCTGCAAAATGACTACTAGC
>JBBTAR010000064.1:0-3199 GCA_038044065.1 Nanobdellota archaeon | reverse complement strand
TTTTCAAGCAGGCCTTTCATAGATAGGATTTCTTTAACCCTTGCCCTTGGAACTAAAATCTCATCTTCGAATTTCATATTAATTTTTTATTTTAAAGTTAATAAATTTGCCTCCTCGAGTAATTTTTTGTAGCTGCCAGCCTGCCTGAGCACAGCAGAAGAGACTTCGCTGCTACTTGGTAGCCTGCCTAACTCAGTTGCCTTGCGCTGCACATATGCTACCCTGGTTTCCCTGTCTTGCCACGTGCCGTCTGGCACTTTTCGCAAATCATTAATACTTAGTAAATATCCTGCCTCTTCCAGCAAGTCTGGCAATATAGTATGCTCTTTTTGTGCACTGCGTATTGGGCCAACCAGTGCAGTAATGTCTTTCCACCCAATATCTTCAACCTCTTTGCCAAACCTTTTTAATAGCCTTACCGCCCACCTTGTCGCTTTCACTCTGCCTTCTTTGGACTGCCAAAAATTCTGTGGCAGCCGTATGGTCAGCCAGGGCATTTTATCTAAAACAACATCATAATATATAACATTTTCTGGATCAGTAAAGCCAACGCTACGCAGCAGTTGGTATGGAGAAGAATCATAATACCAGTTCAAAAGGCCACCTAACCTTGCATCGCGATAATCATATCCTTCTGGATATTTGCCATGCTCTTGCAGGTATTGTGAAACAAATTCCTGCCCCAGTATTTTCCTATGTTCCGAATTTTTTAAAAAACCCGTTTTTCTGCGTGCGTCGTGCGGAAATTGCTTTCTAACACCGGTGCGGACATCATTCCAAACTCCCAGCACTTCCTCGCGCGTTAGCGTCTCCACTGCTTTAATTCTGCGTTCCAAATCGGTATTTCCTAATCCCATCGCTAAAATTCACAAAATCAGCTTATAAATCTTGCCATATTGTATTTAGATTATTTTCAGCTAACTAGAAAGGCAGCTCTTTTGTCTTAAACCGATTTGTAAAAATAAAGCTATTCCAGTCTTTGATTATTTTTGAAAACCTTATTTTAATCGCATGAGATATGCGGTCAAAATCTTCTGTATCTTTTGCCCAAAAAGCAAATTTTAAGTCGTAGTTTCCCGTAACCTTTTCTACATTTACAATGTTTGGGTGCTGCATTAGAAAGTTGAAAAACTCATCCCAGTTTTCTTTCGTGTAGTTGCTGATCGCTATTAAAACGACACCATAAATCTGATAGCCCAAGGCTCGTTTATTTATCCTAACAGTAAATTTCTGAATTACGCCTGCTTTTAGAAGCCGATTTATCTTATAGCGGATTGTTTCGTGCGACAAGCCGACCTTCTTTGCTAGCTTCAAGAGCGGCATGCGCCCGTCATTCTCCAAAATCTTGATTATTTCAATATCTTTTTCTGAAAACTTGAAATCTGCATGATTTTTAGCCATTTTTATCAAATATTTTGAAATATTTAAGCTACTAGTATATAAATATTGTGTTACTAATGTAGTTTGGTGATTAAAATGGGTTGTGGACTTGAAACGGTTATAAGTGTAAGAGCAGAAATGATAGAGCAAGGGCGCTTAAGCAGAGAGTTATGGGTTGTAGCGCCTGCAAACGGTGATGCATGGACGGATAACGTGCGCGCGAGTGCAGACTTGTTTGCAAAGTTGCATGGCTTAGCACATGATGAAACTGGCGTTCGAAGGGATGAAATCTTTGTTGATGCAAATGGTGATTACCGCAGAATCATGAATACTGATTGCCCAGAGTTTGACAGGAAATTTGTTGAAAAGCTCAATGATATGGGTGCGCATGGCAGGTTTCACCTTTATCGGCTGAACATAGATTTCACGCCAGAAACAAGTAGCAAGCTGGCTAGCCTAAGAAGTATGAATCGGTACGTCAAATTTAAGACTTATGAGCAGGAAAAGCCACATATTCGTAAATCAGGTGGTAACTATGACGACTTTTTGCATTAGTCCCTAAAACTCTTTCTGCTCAAATAAGGCTCTGAGATGCCCTTTTTCCTTGAGCCAGCGGGCCTGGTTGTCTGTATATTTGTAAATTATATCTCCTTTTGCATCGCCTTCAAATTCCCAAGGCTCTACAAGGACTATATTGTCTGGCCTAACCCACAAAGCTCTTTTTAATGCGCCCGGAACTCTGCAGATTCTTGTCCTGCCATCTGCGCATTTTATTCTTGATTTTCCAAAACCCAGCCTAGTTTCAACTGTCCCGAGGACTTCTTTTCCGCGCGGCAGCCTAACTCGCTGTATTTCCTGCTGTGGCGTTTCTAGATTTACTTTTCGCTTATAATCATTCATCCTCTCGTTTCCTCATAGCTATTGTTAATTTGTATTTTGGGCGATTTTTAAGGCTATCCCAGCTGTAAGCCTGCCCTGTCTCTTTTGTTTTCAGCTTAAACTTCATCCTTAGCTCTGCAGCCAGTTGCCTTGCGGCCTCTTTTGAGAAGAAAAATATATCTGGCCCTGTGGGAGTTTCGTCAATTTTCAAAAGGTGCGCACTATAAGGCTCAACAAGCTTCAGAATTTTTGCCCGCTCTGCTAAGTCGGGCGTCCTTACCTGAATCATAGCTTCGTAATGCTGCCGTTTCTTCATCTGGCAGAAATCGCACGGTATTTTTCTAATATCATAAGTAATATCAAAAGTTCTGCTGAACAGATGGTCTGATGAAGTATAATTAACAGTAATATTTCCGAAGCCATTCATTAATTTATTGATTTTAATTTCCTGAAGCTCTGCGTTTTCCGGCAGTTTTACTTTTTTTATCAGCATGTTTTCGAAATAGAATTCGTCTGGCTGTTCTGCTTTTATCCATAAGCCTTCAAAGCTGACTGCTCCGCAATACCTGCATTTATTCAGAACCATGCTTTTCGGAACTTTTACTTCGATATCCATGGACTTGCAGTCAATGCACGCACCTTCGACTAGGGCGGATGTTTCTTTTCCGCATCTTACACAAAACCTAGTTTTTTTTCCCATTTCTGGCTGTCAGCATGCCCTGGCTTGCCGATAGGCAAAGTTTATATTTTTACATTTATAACTCTAATCCATGAAAGATTGCGAAATATGCGGTTCAGCTCCGGCAGTTATAAAAGCTAGAATAGATAGCGTTGTCCTGCAGGTCTGTCCGAACTGCTCATCTGCCGGAAAAGTTCTTGAAGCGCCTGCTGAAAAAAGAGAGAAGATTTCTATGATTGCGCAGTTCACGCAGATGATTCC
>JBBTAR010000063.1:0-6259 GCA_038044065.1 Nanobdellota archaeon | reverse complement strand
TGGTGCGCCGTTAGATGCCATGTTTCCGCAATGATATTTGATTTTTTAAACCTTATCTGTGCTGGGCGCAACAAATATAAACGCACAAATATATGGAAGTTCATGGGCCACTCGAAGAAAGGAATTGTTGTAAATACTATAATTGCAATGGTAATGGCTGTAATTTTCATATTAGTCGCAGCAAGCGTCCTTGGTGATTTTTTCAGCCAGTTTCCAAAAACAGAAGCGTTTGAGCCGTTAAAAGTAGTTTGTTTCGGTGGTGGCGGTGATAAAGTATATTGCGTAAATAAAGAATCTGGCGCGATAACTACGCCGTGGACTAATCCATCTGCGCGAAACGGGCAAAAAATAACCCAAACGCCTGCACTTACAGACAAAGGCATTTACTTAGCAGCAGGCTCTTATTTCTGTGGCGTAAGCATGGAGGGTGTGCCAAAATTTGACTGCAAGTCATTCAGCAACAAGATTGAAACCGGCGTTGTGGCAGATGAAAGCAAAGGCATTGCCTGCTTCGGAGATGGATACGGCTACACTGTTCACTGCCAAAATGTTGACAAGGGAGATCAAAAATTTGCAGTCAATCAGGATGATATTATTACAAAGCCCAGTAGTTGTTCTTGGTGGTCAAAGGGGCTAGAATCTGCTTATAAAGACAAGGGAAAATACATAGAAGTAGGCCGCAGTGGCGCCACGCAAGCAGATGCCGAGAGCGCTGCAGATAAGCATTTTGGTTTTGAGTGCAGCTTTACTGGCGTAAAGTGGCCCGGCGATCATCTAGGTTGTCTTGCTGGAATAGATCGCAGTGCTACAAACCGCGATATGCATACAGAAGCTTCACGCAGCTGCCCCGCCCTTTCAACGCCAGTCTTCCAGAGCGGGACTAACTCGCTTTACTTCGGGCTTGGCAATTACTTGTGCGATGTCAATGCTCTAACCTCGCAGGGGGTTAATCTTGATGTAAATTGGTGTGCGCTGTTTGGCTGGGCACTTCGTAAGGGCGGTGCTGAGGGCGCTGACCTAGTGTGCATTGAAGGCAGTAAAGATAAGACTGTACGCTGCTTTGATTCTACGAGGCATGCACAGCCTGCAAATGAAAAAATACAGCTGTCTTCTACTAAGGAAATGAAATATGACGTAGCCATCGCGAATGATGAAAATGGCAATAATGATATATTATTTTATGCAGTTGGAACAAAAGTGTGCGCGCATAACTTGAACGCTGAGGGCAGTGATTTGAAAACAGGTGCGGATGATTTATGGTGCGAAAGTGTTATTGGATATGACGGTGCTAGCAGAGATATTCAGACAGGCTTCACATTCGATGCTAATTATGTCTGCTTCGGCGATGGTGCTGGCAGGCAGATCCACTGCTTAAATAGGGCTAGTGGTGCAGAGGCATTTACCATAACAGCAGGTGGCCGGACACCTAATGAAGCGTGGTCCACACCATTAATTCAGGATGGGGTGATTTATGCTGCGCTTGGCAATCGTATTTGCGCTTACACATTCCCATTTACAGGAGATGCAGACAAAAACCTCGGCAATGTCGGCTCTGGGGCAGGCAAGTATGATGCCGCAAATGATCCAGACATAGTTTGGGCTGATTCAGATGATGGATGCACAGAGCTTCGAGAAATAAAGGTAAATATTCCAACTGGAATCGTAGGCATATCTAACAATGCGCCAGCTCCAGCACCTCCACCCCCCGCACCTCCACCGCCACCACCACCCCCTGCGCAATGCAATAATAATAACATTTGCGATGCTGGCGAAACTCTATCGAGTTGTTCTGATTGCAACGTGTATGCTGCTGACGGGCCGAAAGACAGCAATCAGGATAGTGGAGATGTATTGTGTAATATAATGGGTGATAATTATGCTATGTGTGGCGCACAGAACCAGATCGATAATACAAAACTAGATGAAATATGGTGCTGCAAAGTTTATGGTGTAACTATAAATTATGATTTCGGTGCGAGAAAAATAAAAAATAGCGCAACTACTGGTGCAGATCTACTGTGTTCAGATCATGGTTCGAATTATGTTGCCTGCGGTGCTCGGAATGCAGATAATAGTAATGCGCAATTAGACCAGATATGGTGCTGTCCAATAGATGGAGCTATTGTTGGCAATGCAGTTGCGCCGCCAGTAGATAGCGGCGATCCTCACGGAGACCTGCTGTGCTCTGAGAAAGGGTCAAATTATGTTGCCTGCGGTGCGCAAAATAAAAAATCAGCTGGCTGGTGGGATTTGGGAGATTATAAGAATCAATTAGATCAGATATGGTGCTGTCAGCTATCATGAAACACAAAAAAGCAGTAACAGAGCCAGTATTAATTATCGGAGTGTTGATAATAGCCGCAACTATATTGTTGCTAGGCACTACGCGGGTTTTGGTACCGCTGATTAAAACACAAAACGAAGTAAGGTCTATTGATTTTGCAGCAGTTATTAATACTGCGTATGCTGCGCCAGAAAATATTTCGATAAATTATGCGCCGGCAGTTACAAAAGATAATGATAAAGTGTCGCTTAATGTATATCAAAAACTCAGCAAGGCATGTGTATCTCATGATGGTGTGCGCTGCACGCCATTTACTAGAGATGTAGCGACACAAGGCCCAAATGAGAACTTTTTCGTACAAAAGGTCACAATATTAAAAGAATATGATGCAATTGCACAAAAAAATAAATTGAGCTTGAAATGAATAAAAAAGCAACAATGGAATGGCCGACGTTTTTGATTTCAACAATATTTTCCATGCTTTTGTTTATTATTGGTATTTTTATGATTTTTAATGTGGCTAAGCTTGGTAATATTAATCCCGATGTAAAATTAGATGTGCTGAACTATGGCTTGCTTGCCAGCAGAGTGCTGAACTCCGCAGACTGCCTTGCTTGGGAAGAAAAAACACCCAATGGTTATTTAGTGCATGCAGGGATTATTGATAGCAATAAATTATCGAATATCAATGATTGCATTTCTGGAAAAAAAGATTATGTTGCGGTTGAATGGTTGTCGCACGAAAATAATGTGCGCGCGAGCGTAGTTGTTTCATCGCTAGGAGTAATATCAGATCCATCCGGTATCATGGGCAGTGGCTTTACTTTTGATGGCCAGCCACTTGACAAAAGCAAGTGGGATTATTTTGCAGTAAAAGTATTTGATGGCGGAAAATTGCATGATGGAGTAGCATTAATTGCGATAAAATGAGAAACAAAAGAGCAGTAATTGATATGTTAGTAGAATTTGTCATAGCTGTAGTTATTCTCTTAGTAGTGTGGCTGGTAATTAGCGTTGCTATGGCATTGCAGGTCGGACATGTGGCGCAAAAAAACGTAAATGCGCAGCTTGTGTCGCCTGACAGGTCTTTTGCCTGCGACTATTGGCTCATGAACTTCCTGCGCGCAGAAGATCCAGATGGATTTGTTTATTCTGATGCCTTATCTCTGGCGAAAAGCGACAGCACTATGAAAACTAAATTCATAACGAATGCAACTGATTACTTTGATAAAAATTATCGCAGAGGCCGCAATCTACTGCGCTGGCAGATAAATGCAGAAACTTCAGCATCCCAGCCAATATTAAGTGCCGGCTATTCTGACAAGAAGTTGCCGCGCCAGTGCTCGCAGAAGATAGTTGTAAAAGGTGAACCGCCAATAAAAGTAACTATGGGGGTTGATTACTAATGCGCGGAAAAAAAGCAATCCAGCAGTTAATTATAGTATTATTCGTGATAATTGCAATTGGTGCGCTTCTAGTTTTCAGCGAAGGCAGTAGGAATGTAATTGTAAAAATAGGTGATAAGCAGGCCTTAACTCTGAGCGCATATACTGAAGCTGAAAAAACCCGCGATTACTATACTCAAATTGCCAGATTAGCAGTGCAGGATACTGCCAAAGAGCTTGGAATGAATTTGAAGGCTTGTATCATGTCGCCACGTTTTACTGAAGATGCATTTCTGGAAAAAGCAAGCACATATAGCATTAATTATGATTTATCGTCTAATTCGCAGCTCACAGTAATTTCGCCAAAAGTCGCATGGGCTGTTGTAAAATATCCAGATAAAACTAGTGTCTACGGCTCGCCGGAAGATGTTGACCCGCGCATCACAGTCAGCGGAGAAAATTTCAAATACGATGCTGGCCTGTTTGTAAGTTATACTTTCTGCGAATCAAAGTGCGGAGATGGGTTGAAACAAGGCACAGAGGAATGCGATAGTGGAGATTTGGGTGGAAAGAGCTGTGGCGATTACACTGATTTGAATGGCAATAGGATGCAGGGTGACTTAAAATGCACTGTCGATACCTGCAAATACGACACAAGTGGCTGCTTTAGTGGAGGCGGTTCTGGCGGAGGCGTATGCATACCTTATTGGGGTTGTGATGCATGGGCAGCATGCACTAATGGCTTGCAGTCAAGAGTGTGCTATGATCAAGCTGCATGCGGAACAGCTAGAGGAAACCCGAGTGAAGATAGCAGGATTGAGTATCAAGAATGCTGTGCTGATTCTGATGGAGATGCGGGCTGGACGACAAAAGGAACATGCATTGATGCTTCTGGCACATATACTGATTACTGCACTGCTGATGGCCAAGCAGCAGACTGGTATTGTGCAAATAATATATGCTATGTGCAAAAAATGTCATCAAGCTCTGGAAGCTGTAGCAATGGCAGGTGGGTTTATTAATTAGTTTTTTTTACAAAACCGAAATCTTCTTTCTTGATTTTTGATTTATCAACACCGAGTTTTAAGAGCAGTTCGGCCATGGCTAAAATAAAATCATGCGCGCCACAGATGTAAAATACTTTTTCAGACAGATTGCCAGCATACTTTTTCAAAAAGGTTTCATCAATCCTTCCATGCTCAAAGCCTGCTGTGATTTCACGGGTGATTGTGAAAACACAGTTAATATTTTTGTTTTCGTTTTGTAATTTCAAAAGTTCTGAGTGCATTGTTACTTCGTTTGCAAATCTGTTGCTGTAAAATAGCGTGAATTTATTTCCAAGTTGTTTATCTGTTGCATATCTTAGAGTTGATACGAATGGCGTGATTCCGATTCCGCCAGCAAGCATTACGACATCCTTGTCAGTGTTCTCGTTAAAAATAAACGCTCCGAAAGGCCCGTTCACTCCAACTTTATCGCCCGGATTTAGTTTGGCAAGCCTGCCTGTGAAATTTCCAGCAATTCTAAATGCAACTTCTAGGAAATTCTTGTTTGTCGGAGATGAAACAACAGAGTATGGCCTTGCTAACCTGTAGTCATTTGGGTTTGTTGACTGCGGATTTTCTGCCAAATAAAAATTAAAGAATTGGCCTGGTTTGTAATCATAGAATTTTTTGTTAGGCACCACAACTCTAATTATTTTTACAGTCGGCGTTTCATCAACCAAGTCTAAAACTTCGCCTATTTCTAATGCCATGTTTCAAAAGAAAACTGATATTTTATAAACTATCCGTATCGCCACTGCCTTACAACTACCATTACAGAGCTCATGCCTGCCAGAAGGGCTAGGTAAGAAACCATTGCAACTGCTTTTACATTCTGGCTGGCCAGCATTTGCGAAGCCACCAAAATAGATGCGAATATGCCAAATAGAACAAGAGGTACTTCTTCATGTGGCCTGTGTTTCATAGTAATTACTATATTATGGCATTTATATAATTTGCCCCTTAGTAAAGCTTAAAAATGAACTAAATAAGGTGTTTTCATGGCAAAATTGCGAGCAGCAAAATCATACAGAAGGACAAAGAGAGCCTATGTCCGAACCAGCAAGCTTAGGAATAAGGCTTACGTAAAGGGCGCGCCGAACATAAGAGTAGCTCAATATGACACTGGCAATCCCAACCAAAATTACACGCACGAAATCCAAGTCATTTCTACGAGGACAATACAAGTCAGGGACAATGCACTTGAGGCTGGCAGGCAAACTGCAGTAAGGTACCTCGAAGTCCACCTAGCAAAAGAAGGCTATTGGATGAAGACAAGAGCAGTCCCGCACCACATCCTGCGTGAAAACCCATTAGCAACAGGCGCAGGAGCAGACCGATTTTCGCAGGGAATGGCCCACAGCTTCGGCTCACCTTACGGGCATGCTGCACAGGTAAAACCAGGCAGAATAATTTACAACTTTAAAGTTTTTAAGCACCAGATTCCTTTTGCAAAAGAAGCTGCAAGGAAGGCCAGCACAAAGATGCCAATGCACTGCATGATAAAAGTTTTTGACATGGCAACTGGCAAAGAGATTGTTGCTTAA
>JBBTAR010000062.1:0-4508 GCA_038044065.1 Nanobdellota archaeon | reverse complement strand
GTCTACCACTATGATTTGCTGTTCAAATATTTCGCCAGCTCTGCCCCCAGACCCGTAAGCCACATCCTTGTTTTCTTTTTCCCGCTGTTCTCAGTTTGTTCAAGTGCAACCAGTCTTTGCGCTTCCAGTTTTTTCAAGTAATGTGATGTCGTCACATAATCCCTAAGTAAAGATTCGCTCGCAATCCGCGGCAATACTACATAACTATATTTTTGCACTGTGTGTAATTTATAAAGCTCGCAAACAATCCGCGACATAATCTGCTGTTCTGGCTCAAAAACCTCATAGCCATTCGGGTGCAAAAATGCCATATTTCTGTTCATCACGGCGAGGCCAACGTTGTGCAAATAGCGCATTAGCGAATCTACCTGCTCTGCTGGCAGGCTAGATTCGGCAGCAAGGTCTGCGATTGATAATCCAGTCGTAACGCCTTGCCGCTGACAATCTTTGTAAATTGCGCCCAAAAGTTTATGCCCTTCGCCAGAAAGCTGAATCGCATTCTTCTGCGAGTTCCAGCCATCCACGATTGCCTGAAGGTCTTGAGGGCTTGTCATATGCAGCTATCCATACATCCCGCCAAGGTCCCGCTCTTTATTGCCAGCAACCTTTTCCTGTGCTTTGGTTATGCTGGCATCGTTTTTGATTGATTCATATGTCCGCTCGCCAATGTTAAGCAGCGCATTCCTGTCTTTTCCTTCTGTGATTTTCTGCTTGCGCAACTGGTAGGAGTTGAATTGCTTGTCGCGCGGCGAAGATAATAATTTTTCCCAAACCTCTTTAACTGCTTCTTCGGGCGTTATCAGCTCTGCATAAATAACCAAGTTAGTCAGGAGCAGGGCCGTGTTTTTTACTTCGTTGTGCGCTTCAAAATCATTCATGGAAATTTGCTGGCTGCCGGGCACGCGCATAACCCGTGCACCCATGGCTGCTGCCTCTTCAAGCAAGGCATAATTGTGCCGTATTATATTTGCAAAGCTAAGATAGCTTTGCATTGCTGCAAGCAGGCGCTGCGGAATGTCTCTTGCATAGTTTGCTTTCTGCGAGTCAAAACTTTCCAATACTTTTTTGCGCACCTTATCGTCGTTTATTAATTTTAGCCGCTCTTCTTTCGCCTTTTCGAGCTGTGCTTCATATTCTTCGCGCGTCGGAATTTCTTTTACCTTTGTTACGTAAGCAAACAAAACACTAATCGCCTTTTCATACTTGAGTGTGACTTCAGCGGCAGTGCGCCTCTGCAGCCTGCCAGCCATTTCAAACAAAGTTTCCTGCTCGCCAATTATTATTTGTTCTAAATCGTTAGTCTCCATCGCCATCCCCCGCATCTGTTAGGACAGGGACAAAATCTTGGTTAGAGCGCCAAAAGTCAATTTTATCGTCTGCCTCAAGCCTTGCGGCCTGATAGTGGTTGCTGAAATCAAACCATGCTTCTTCAAACGCAATTTTTATGCCGTCTGTTTTGGACTTTTTTAGCGCGGCTATTCTGTCCACAATTTCGTCATTTAGCTTGTCCAATCTTTCAAATTCGGCCAGCGCTTTTCCATCTGTAGCCAGTATGCCTTTTAAATAATGAATGTCCTTATAAGTCGCTGCGATTTGGGCATTTCCAAGAATTACATAAATTAATTTGTGCGCCAGATCAATTGCGCTGTGCCGTCTGTCATTATATCCAACAAAGACTTCTGCGAATGCCGCGACCGCATCATTTTTTGCTTTCAGCGAATCAAGCGCGATGTTTATTTCGGCTATTTTTGTATCTAATGCGGTGTCAGAAGTTTTTTCCCGCAATGTTTTGTCTGTTACGAATTTATTTATTGCAGCCTGCAGGTTTTCTGGCGCGGCAATTTCGCTAGTAGCTTTTTCTATCGCCCTTGCTAGCCTTTTCTTTTTGGACTCGTCTAAGGAGCATTCCTGCAAGTAGCCAAGTGCGAAATTATGCTGGCAGAACAAAAAGTAAACATTTGCGTATCGCTGCGTTTCTTCAGGAGTTTTTTCCACCCAGCGTTTCAGCCTATTGCTCTTTTTTACATACGCGCGTATATCTGCATCATCAGTCCACAGGTCGCGGGCATTGTCGAAACTTGCCACAGATTCTTTTTGCTCTAGCTGGCCAAGCTCGCGCCTCAAATTCAAGTAGGAGCGAAGCCTGTGCAAATCAATGTACTTCAGGACTTCGGGATCGCCAACGCCCTCCCATGTTTTTAGCTGTGATTCTAGGTCGAAAAGCTCTTTGCCAATGGTGCCTTCGCCATGAGCTGTAAATTCCTCATGAAGCAAATCAAGCAGTTTATTTGCAGTTTCATATCTGCCTCTGACTAGGTCCGCCGTACTCGCGAATAACCTTAACTGCGCATCTGTTTTCATATTCCGACTTGCATACGTAGCTGTTTTATAAACCTAACTTAACTAGCCAGGCACAGTCCTGAGTATTTTTTCCAATTCTGCAGGCCTGCAATCCAGCGCATCTGACGGGTCTATTTCCGAAGCAAAAAAGTCTTTTTCCATCTTGCCATCGTAATAAAATATAAACCGCAGCGCTTTATTAGGCTCGCCATCCAGATACCACGCAACTGCAGTCCAGCCAGGCTTCAGCGTACGCACCTCATCCTGCACACGCAGTAAAAAACCCCTGAATAAGTGATACTCGTCTTTAGAGTCAAACGGAAAAATAAATTCTAACGGCCCTGAGTCTGCCCGCGCAGTTATTTTTATGTTGTAAGCCATGGCAACACAATCAAAAGAAGTTTTAAGAAACTTTGGCATGCAAAAATTTCTAATTTACTCCATTCCTCTCAGAATAGAAATAACCATCCAGACTGCAAATACTGTGCTAACTGTGTAAAGTATGCTGGAAAGTGGCCAGCCAAGCAATACTGGCATGCCTTCCACACGGGAAAGCAGGCCTGCGCCAATCAAAAGCGCCCCGATTACTACTCCAAGGGAAATTTTTTCGGCTGCAACTTCAAGCCCCACTGCGATATGCTCTACTTCCTTAAGTTCTTTTGGCTCAATTTCTAATTTTATTTTTCCTTTCTCGAGTTTTCTCAGCAGGACTGCAAGCTGGCCAGGCAGTTTGTCTGCCATCCTGAGTGTTTGTTCTGCGCGCGACTTGACTTTGTCTTTTATGTATTCAAGCGAACCGCGCTCATCAACCAATTTCTTCATGTAAGGCTCAATCTCTTCAATCAAGTAATAATCTGGCACTAGACTCTGGCAGACGCCATCTAGCGTGAGCAGTGCCTTTGCAAGAAGTATGAAATCAATCGGCGTGTGCACTCCATTGTCTGCTGCAATTTTTACAAGAGTGACAATATCTTCGACAGAATACTCGCGGGCGTGCCGGACATACCAAATGTTCAAGTCTTCGCGGATCTCCTGCCTGATTTTTTTAATATTAATTTCAGAATCAGAAGTGTTTAGATCAAGAACGGCGGACATTATGCCATCTATGTTTTTGCGCGTTATTGATATTAGCAAGGTCGCAATATTTTCCTTCAACTCGTTATCTAGGTTTCCCACGATGCCAAAATCTACAAGCCCAACCCTGTTTCCCTTGAGAATTATTATGTTGCCTGGGTGCGGGTCTGCATGGAAAAACCCATCCTCAACAATCTGCTTCAGCATTGCATTTACGAGGTTTTTCAAAAGCTCCTTTTTTGCAGGCTCAGATACATCAAGGTCTTTCAGCTTCACACCATCAAGATATTCCAGAGTCAGCACGCGCTTTGTGCTGTATTCCCAGTAAACTTTCGGTATTTTTACGGCGCTGTTGTTTTTAAAATTCAAATACATCTTCTCTGCATTTCTCGCCTCAATAAAAAAGTCCAGCTCCTTGCTGATCCATCTTTCAAATTCGCTGACAGCTTCGCGCGGATGGTATTTTTGCGAATTATTAATATACTTTTCCATCAGCTGGGCAAAGTGATAGAGAACATGCATGTCGTGCTCAATTATTTCTTTTATCCTTGGGCGCTGGACCTTTACAACAACTTTCTGCCCATTCTTCAGGACAGCGAGATGAACCTGCGCAATAGATGCTGCAGAAAGCGGTTTTGTGCTGAAAGACTTGAAGACTTGGTGGATTGGCCTGCCTAATTCATTTTCAACAATAGATTTTGCTTCGTCAGAGTCAAAAGGCGCAATCTCGTCCTGCAGTTTTGAAAATTCTTTTATGTATTCTTTTGAAACTAAGTCTGGCCTTACAGATAATAATTGCCCAAACTTTATATATGTCGGGCCAAGCTTTTCAAAAGCAATCCTGAGTTTTTCAGCAGTGGAATGCGCATGGAGTTCTTTTTTTCCTAATTGGATATTGAATAATTTTCTGCTTTTCAGCCGGATGCTGTCCAGAAAGTCATGCATGCCAACTGAGGCCAGCACAGAAACAACCTTCTCCAATCTGCCAAGGTCTTTTATTTCATGAAACAGTGCGGCCATAAATACTAGATGGGCTTTTGATTAATAAATGTTACTTACTATTGCTTAAGACATAATTACGCGCGGCAACAACC
>JBBTAR010000061.1:0-1088 GCA_038044065.1 Nanobdellota archaeon | reverse complement strand
TTCAAATCGCCTGCTGTCAGGGTTGAGAACTTCATTCGCTTGGCATCCTTCTGGCCAGCCGCGAATCTAATAATATTGAGGCCGATTACCTCGCCCTCAGTATCAAAGTCTGTCGCGACTACAAACTCATCAGCTTCCTTTGATAATTTCTTCAAGTTTTCCAAATATGGCTTTGAGAACGCAGCGGTCTTTGATGTCTCTGATGTGGGTTTCCATTCAATGTCAAAAACAGGGTACTTGTAGCCCTTTTCCTTCTGCGCGAGGGTGTAGAGATGGCCTACTGCCGGCACGACGAGAATGTCTTTATCTTTTGTGGAGACTTCAAAATAGCCGATTTTGCCCAGGGTTTTCCTAACTGACCTGCCCAACGCTGAAGCTATCTTCTGGGCTGCGGCTGGCTTCTCTGAGACAATTAGCTGGGTTGGCATATCATAACTTGAGATATGACCCTTTATAAATCATTGAGTAATGTTTTTAAAACACCAAGGCTTTGGCTTGATTCTCATAGGGATTGTGATAAAATGACAATAGGAAAAGGATATAATAAACTACCAAGTCCGCAAAAAGAAATGCACCTATATGATGGTTTGGGACACGGTGCAGGCATGCCCAGCGAAACGGGAAGCATTAGGCTAAGAGCGCCACCAACATTACCACCAATAATAGTCACGCCAAAGCAAGGATATTTCACAGGAGAAGCGGGCCAAGTAGTAGTTCACGTTCAAGTAGGCCTGCCACGTGCAGGCGATACTCTTGATGCATTGCTTGAAGAAGCAAAAGCAAGCGGTGGCAAAGCAATCAAATCAGATTAAGTTATTTTTGCAAATTATTTTTTTATTATTACTTATCTGTTTAAACAAATACATCTTTATATTGTAGTGCATTTAAATGTAGTGTTAGAGGTGCTATATGACAGAACATAGATTGAAATCCACAGAACAGAACTTTTTGGCAATTGCCAGCGGGCAACGACGAGTTGACCCGCGTTTAGCAGACAGAGCATACGAGCCAGGCGACAGGGTAACTTTTACAAGGCACGACCCCGTAGCAAAAACAGACGGCGCGGAAGTAACAGTAACCGTGACGCA
>JBBTAR010000060.1:2759-5442 GCA_038044065.1 Nanobdellota archaeon | reverse complement strand
AACGTCCGGCATCGGAAAAAATCAATGTAAGCAAAACACGCAGAGCCAGATTCCTAAGGCATAACGTGCCAAAGCCGAGAAAATACGGAAACCGCCTGATGATCTGCAAAAGATGCGGAGGAACGAGGAGATACATATCAAAATATAAGCTGAACATCTGCGGAAGATGCTTCAGGGAAGTAGCCAAAGACCTGGGCTTCAGGAAGTTAAAATAAAATGGAACACGACACATTAGCAAGAGCATTGTCTGCAATGAACCACGCAGAGGCAAAGGGCAAGCCAGAACTGCTAATAGCGCCAGCCTCTAAGGTAATTTCAGCTGTGCTTGAAATACTAAAAGCAGAAGGATATATTCATGCTTTCGAAGTAATTGACAATAAAAAAGGCGGACAGATAAAGGTCTTGCTCGCCGGAAAAATAAACAAAATAGGCTCAATAAAACCAAGGTATTCTATTTCAAAATCAGGATATGAAACATTCGAGCAGAGCTACCTTCCTGCAAAAGGATTCGGCAGGCTCATTGTCTCGACTTCAAAAGGATACATGACTCACGAAAATGCAAAACAAAAGAAGCTCGGAGGTGTCTTGCTGGCATATGTCTACTAAGATAAAAGTTCCGGCAGGCCTGCAGGCGCATACCGCAGCAGATAAAATTACAGTGATCGGCCCGAACGGAACTGTTGAGAGGAAATATCCAGTCCGGAATATCACAATAAAAGCGCATGGCGCGGAAATAGAAGTTTCAGCAGAAAAGAAAATGCTGGAAAATACATTTGTCGCGCACATAGAAAATATGTTCCGCGGCGCGCAAACCTCTTTCACATACAAGCTGAAAGTTGCATATATCCACTTCCCTATGACTGTTGAAATAAAAAACGGCGAATTGGTTGTTACTAATTTCCTCGGCGAGCGCAGGCAAAGAAAAGCAAAGCTTCTGAAGGGAGTTGATGTAAAAATAGAAGGCGAAATAATAACTGTATCTTCGCCAGACATTGAGCTGGCTGGAAGGACTGCCAGCCTAATTGAAAATCTTACCCGCATCAGCAACAGGGACAGGAGAACTTTCCTTGACGGAATATATATGATAGAGAAATTGGGAGTGCCAGTAACAGCATGACTGAAATAAAAAAACTGCTTGAGATAAAGAAAGCCCTAAAAAGAAAAAGGCCTCACTTCATCAGGCAGGATACTTGGAAATTCACGAGATTAGCCAACAACCCGAAATGGCGCCAGCCACGCGGAAAGCACTCAAAGATGCGCGAAAAAAGAGTTGGCAAGCATAAGCGCGTAGAAGTTGGATACAGGAACCCAGCGCAGGTAAGAGGGCTTACTATGGCAGGCCTTGCAATAAGGCAGGTGCACAACATGGCAGAGCTTCAGAAATTAAATCCTAAAACAGATATGGCTATTATCGCCTCAGCAATCGGCCTGAAGGCAAAAATAGAGCTGGCAAAGAAAGTGCAGGAAATGGGAATAAAGAGCAACGTAAAGCTTGAAATCCTGAATGCGAGGCTGGCTGAATTAAAGAAACAGAAAACTCTGAGGCCTGCTGAAAAAGCAAAAGAACATAAAGAAGACAAAAAGACAACAGAAAAGAAAGAACCGCCGAAAACCGCGCAATCTGCGCCTAGCGCAGCCGCGCCAAGTGCAAAAGCGGTCCCGGAAAAAGCAGATCAAAAACAAACTCACACTCAGACAAAACCAAAAACAGAATTAAAAAATAAAGAGGCAAAATGAAAATACAAATAAGAGGTGAAACTGGATGTTTGGCGTTGTTGCCGAAGGCAACGAAGAGGGGTATCAAGGAAGACCGTCAAACTGAAGGGGAGAACGCTTTCTTCCCTGCGGTTCCGCAATGGACTTAAAATTCCAAAAAAAATTGGCAGCAAGGACATTAGGAGTCGGGCTAGCCCGCATAAGCCTTGACACCTCGCGGTATGAAGATATCAAAGAAGCAATAACAAAATCAGATATCAGAAACCTTGTAAAACAAGGCGCAATAATCCTGCATCCTCTGGTGCGCACATCGAGATTAAGGGCACGCGAAAGGCATGCCCAGCGGAAGAAAGGCAGGCAAAGCGGGCATGGATCGCGGCGCGGAAGAAAGCTTGCCAGAAGCCCGCGCAAAAGGCAGTGGATCAACAAAGTCCGCTCAATAAGAATGATGCTTCAAACTCTCAGGGAGAAAAACCAAATAGACAACAAGACATACAGGGATATTTACATGAAGTCCAAGGGCGGATTCTTCAGGGACCGCGGGCACATCATGTTTTACCTGGAGTCAAATAAACTATTAAAAAAATAAAATGGCGCGCAACACAAGATTCGCAGTGAAATTCCGAAGAAGGCGTGAAGGTAGCACGAATTATAAAAAACGCTTTAAAATGCTGCAGTCCCGCGCAATAAGGCTGATTGCGAAAAAATCAAACAAGTACATAACTCTTCAGTTCGTAGAATATCACGCAAAAGGCGACAAGACACTTGCAGTCGCACATTCATCTGAACTGAAAAACTTTGGGTGGAGCTTCGGAATGAAAAACATCCCAGCAGCATACCTGACAGGCCTGCTCGCTGCAAAAAAAGCCAAGGAAAAGAAAATCACAACAGCAATATTCGACATTGGGCTCTATAACCCAGCAAAAGGCGCGAAAGTATTTGCAGCATTGAAAGGCGCAGTTGACGG
>JBBTAR010000060.1:0-2659 GCA_038044065.1 Nanobdellota archaeon | reverse complement strand
GACTTAACGCACAACTTCGAGCAGGTTAAGCAAAAACTGAAATAAAATGGCAAGACAAATGAACAGATCGGACAGGAATCTCTCAGAGCCGAGAAGGCTCAGCAGGGAAGAAGCTAGGCAAGCCCAGAAACTTTCACACCTAGAGAAATGGAAGCCAAAGACAGACCTAGGCTTGAAAGTAAGGGCAAAAGAAATCACAGATATAAACCAGATTCTTGACAGCGGACAGAGCATCAGGGAAGCTGAGATAGTTGACCTGCTTATTCCTAATTTATATGTCGAATATGTTTTGATAGGGCAGGCCCATGGAAAGTTCGGTGGAGGAAAAAGAAGGCTCATAAGGCAGACACAGAAAAAAACAGCAGAAGGAAACAAGCCGCATTTTGCCGCACTATGTATTGTGGGCAACGAGCATGGAGTTGTCGGCGTCGGTGCTGGCAGGGCATTGGAATCACTGCCTGCAAAAGAAAAAGCTCTCAGAGATGCAAAACTGCACTTAATCAAAGTTCCAATGGGTTGCGGCTCGTGGAAATGCAACTGCGGAGAACCACACTCAATACCACTCACAGCATATGGAAAAACAGGCTCAGTTGAAGTAAAGCTGATGCCTGCCCCAAAAGGCGCAGGGCTTGTTGTTGAAGATGAAGTAAAAAAGCTGATGAAGGCTGCAGGCTACAAGGACTTGTGGAGCAAGACATGGGGCCAGACAAGAAGGAAAGTTAATTTCATATCCGCTTGTATGCTTGCATTAAAGCAGGCCGCACAGGCAAAGAAATAAAATGGAAACAAAAACAAGCAATCAAAATGCGGAACCAAGGACAGCAAAGATAGCTGTAATAAGAGTGAGGGGAGACGTAGGCCTGCATCCGCGCGTAAGGACTGCTTTCAGAATATTAAAGCTCTATAAGAAAAATTATTGCATAATAATTGACAATTCTCCGAGCCTGGCCGGCACGCTGAGAACAATAAAAGACTTTGTTACATTCGGAGAGTTAGATAAGGACACATTCATAAAACTACTTCTGAAAAAAGCAAAACTGCCTGGAGACGAGCAGTTGACTGAAGAATACTTAAAACAAAAAATGAAAATGGATTTCAAGCAGTTTACAGATGAGTTTTTCTCATTCAAAAAAGAACTAAGAGATGTCCCTGGCATGAAAACATTTTTCAGGCTTCACCCTCCAACAGGCGGATTTGAACGGGGCGGAATAAAGAAAGGCTATGCTGAAGGTGGGGCGCTTGATTACAGAGGAAAAGAAATAAACAAGCTGGTAGCACGGATGATAAATTAAAATGGTAGTCAAAAGAGCAAAAAAATCAAAAAAATTCCATGGAACAAGAAGGCATGGCTATGGCTTTAGCAAGCAGCACCAGGGAAAAGGGCACAGGGGCGGAAAAGGAAATGCAGGCCTCGGCAAGAGAGGACAGCAAAGGGCTACATTATTATATTCAAAGCACATAAAACACCTTGGCAGAATCGGCGCAATGGTCGAGAGGCGCGGAAGGACGCATGAAGAAGCAATCACTCTGCGCGATATTGACTTGAGAGTTGAAGGCTGGGCTTCAAAGAACCTAGTCAAGAAAGAAAAAGATGTTTTCACAATCGACATAGAAGCTCTTGGCTATGACAAAGTTGTTTCGTCTGGGAAAATAAATCACAAGATCAAAGTAATCGGGGCAGTTTCAGCAGAGGCAAAGAAAAAAATAGAAGCCGCTGGCGGTTCTGCCGCGCAATAGCAATGGACTACACGCAAATATTAAAATTTTTCCCAGAGGTAGAGAAGCCCACAGAGAAACTTTCATTTAAAACAAAGCTTATCTGGACTGGATTAATATTAGTTGTTTTCTTCATACTATCTTACATACCATTGCTAGGCCTCGGGCAGAACTCTTTGCAGCAGTTTGAACAGCTGTCAATCATACTCGGCGCGAGCTTCGGCTCAATAATCTCGCTTGGTATCGGCCCAATCGTAACAGCATCTATCGTCCTGCAGTTAGTTGTGGGCTCTGGCATGCTTAATATAGATACTACGACACCAGTAGGCAGGCAGAAATTCTCAGCTTTGCAGAAAATAGCGACAATATTTTTCATAATCTTTGAATCAGCAGCATATGTATTTGCAGGAGGCCTTGCTCCAAATGCAAACCTAGCAGGCACTTCACAATATTTCATAATGCAATTGGCTTTGATAGGCCAGCTATTCCTTGGTGGCTATCTCATAGTTTTGATGGATGAAGTAACCACAAAATGGGGCTTTGGCTCTGGTGTCTCGCTCTTTATCGCAGCAGGCGTGGCCAGCCAGGTATTCATAAGAGCATTTAATCCATTGGCATCGCCGACAAACCCAGACGTGCCAATTGGCGCAATTCCATTCTTGGTAAAAGCACTTGGTGGCGGAGATGTAACCGGCGCAATGATTTCTGCAGCAGCAATAATTACAACGGTAGCTGTTTTTGTAGTTGCAGTTTATGCTCAGGCCATGAGAGTAGAAATCCCGCTCTCCTTTGGCAGAGTAAGGGGTTTTGGAATGCGTTGGCCTTTGAAATTTATCTACACCTCTAATATTCCAGTCATCTTAATCGCTGCTTTAATGGCAAACATACAATTATGGGCAAGATTACTGCAAAATTCAGGCCATCCGTGGCTTGGAACTTTCGC
>JBBTAR010000059.1:0-2159 GCA_038044065.1 Nanobdellota archaeon | reverse complement strand
CTTATTTATCTTTAATGATTTTCGCTTTTTTTAGTTAGCCCCATTCCTCAATATATTTCCCCTGCCTGATGTGGAAAACCGGCACTCCAAGGCCTCTGAGCATGAATTTGAGCTCAACATCATTTGTGAGGACTGCCGCCTTGTTCTTTTCAGCCCATTTAGCGATTTCATCATCAGTAACGCCCTGCATCTCCACCACTGGAAGCCTCTTGTGGTGCAAAATATCCAAAGCCAGGTCAGCGTTTTCCCTGTCTGTTTTCTTACCAGTTGCCTTGATTTGCTTTAATTCATTGACAACCAGGCTCGGAACATAGACGCCGATCAAGCCGAATTTCCGCTTGAGTTCGTCAACTAGGTCTATTTTATTCCTTGCGGCATATATCAGCGCATTGGTGTCCAAAATAACCTGCATGTGCGGCATATTGATGAAGTGCGTATGTAATATTTAAATCTTCAGCAATAGACAAATGCTCGCATTTGGCATATATTTTTAAGGCAAAGGCGTGTTTTAAGTTTTATGGATAAGAAAAAACAGTATGACATATCTGCTAGAGTATATGATTCACGATATTCTGAAATACAAAAAGAAAAATACGCATTCTTTCTGAAAAATATCGAACTTAAAGAGCCGATTTTGGATTTGGGGTGCGGAAGCGGTTTGCTACAAGAGTTTCTTGGACAGAAAGTGAAATTATTTGGCTGTGATTTCTCGGAAAAAATGCTTGAAATCGCAAGGAAGCGCGGGGAAATTGCAAAACTTTGCGATTTAAACAAAAAATTTCCTTACAAGAATGATTTTTTCAATATTATTTTATCTTTTACTGTTTTGCAGAACGTCGAGCAGCAGGAAAACTTTTTGAAAGAAGCAAAAAGAATTCTAAAACTAAAAGGAATTTTTATTTTAACAACGCTGAAAAAAACAACAAAAGAAAAACAAATAATTAAATTAATAGAAAAATACTTCTCGATTCAAGAAATTACAGACTGCGGGGAAGATTTCGGGTTTGTTTTGAATAAGCCTTAGCAATAAACTTTTGCACAATGCCGAGCTTCAAATATTTTCTTCTGGTTTTTGCTGTAGGTATTTGAAATCTTTTACTATTTTCCTGCAGTTCGGCTCATCGCATTCGCACTGCATTGTGAAATAATCTTCGTCCATTGTTGTAGAATAATCAGATAATATTTGTTCATTCTTTCTGATATTTTTAATTGCAATTAGTAGTTTATCATCTTTTATTCCCGCATTCGGATTGCAGGAATGGTTAACTAGCCTGCCAGGGTTTTCTAGATATATATATATATATATCTTTTTCAATTTGTAATGGCACGCATTCCCTATCGCCCATTTGTTTTGTCTGCGCAAAATTTATCAACGGGCCAGAAAACTCCAAAATTTCTTCGCCTTTTTGTATGTTTTCCTTGGCAAAAATGCCTTTGCCAAACTTGCATTTGTCGGCATAAATTTTATTTTGCATGAATTAATCGGCGCACGCTTATTTATAACTCTTACTAAATATTGCACCAAAAAGTTCGAGTATGAAGAAGTGAATACTGCGATTTAAACCCGAACAAAAAGCCTAAATCGATCTTTCCCTTCCAATTCATCTAGAATTCTTTGTATGACTACTTTCTTCGGGTCAGATATTGCTGAAACTCTTTTTTTAATATCATCAAGGCTTGTGAATGGAGACTTCTGCCTCTCTTCAAGCAGGACAACTGCGTGCTTCTTTCCTATGCCTGGCAGTAATTCTAATTGGTGCGTCCTTAATGTCAGAGGGCCTGCCTTGTTGTAGAACTCGACAAACCGGGCTTCATCATCATTAACGAGCTTTTCGATGACTGGCATAAGTGTTGACCTTGCAGTCTGCGTCAATCTATCCATCATCAAAGCGCACTTGATGTAGCCAATTTTATCTCTTTTCCCTTCGCCAATGTAAACTTCATCATGCGGTTTTAAGGAAACTCCCTCAAAAGGCACTAATTCCAAAAGTGTGAAAAATCCTTTCCCCATGGCCTGGACAACTGGCTCTTTCCTGTGCAATGGCCTCGGGTCGTCAGCATAACCATGCTGCAAGAAGTACAGGACTACGGCGGATTCCTCTCGCTGTCGTGGTTTCTGTATTGTTGGCATTTGATTGCCCTTTACTTGAAATGTTTTA
>JBBTAR010000058.1:3278-6318 GCA_038044065.1 Nanobdellota archaeon | reverse complement strand
TAGAACTGGTGGATTGCTTCAAACACTGCAGCGCGGACTTCAAGAATTAAAGTTTCTTTCCTGCTTCTAAGCCACAGGTGCCTGACATCCCTGAGGAATTCCTCTGATTTGTCTTTAGTTATTGGGAATCTTTCTGCGAGGCCGACAATTTCTAAATCCGAGACTTGCAGCTCAAAGCCGGTCGGCGCCCGCTTGTCTTCGCGAATTTTTCCAGTAAGAGTGCAGGACGACTCCATCGTCAGCTTTAACGCGGCTTCCCAAACTTTTTTAGGCACAGACTCTTTTTTCACAACGCACTGTATTACATCAGAGCTGTCCCGCAGGATAATAAAAACCATTTCCTTTTGATCGCGGATGCGGTAAACCCAGCCACGCACATGAACTGTTTTTCCTTCTAGACTTTTATCTAATGTTAATATTATTTCTTTATATTCTTCTTGTTTCATTCTATTCACCTCTTATTTTGTATTATTTAAACTTGTGGTTGCAGCAGCGCCCTGTTGAAGATTTGAACTTCAGACCTTCCGATATCTGCTTCGGGAAATCCAGCTTTTGCGGGATAAATCCCGCTTTTTTCTTTGGGGATCCCAAGGACACCCTTTCTTTTTTAAAAAGAAAGGGGGTGCTTTAACAGTCGGACGCTCTACCGCTGAGCTAACAGGGCAATGAGAAAAAAGTCTAACTATTAATTATAGAAATGCAATCAATAAAATAAATAATATGAGCTAGATACGGTATTCTAACAATTCCGGTAACGCAAACTCTTCAGAGTTTGCGGAATGGAAAAGCCGTAAGCTTTTTCATAATCAGCTCTAGCTGTCATAGTAAAACTTAAATTCACACGTATATAAATGTTTCGTATTGTATTGTGCAGTAAACAATTATCAACAGCAACCGCCGCCATGCCTGCGCCAAATTTTGCGTTCTGGGTTTGTTTTGATTGCTGCAACTAGTGGTTTTATGTTGCCGTGCTTACTAGCCTTTTCTGCGGCGCGATAAACCTTTGTGAGATACACCACTTTTTCTTTATTACCTCTACCTCGTTCTTGCTCCGCATCTGCCTTAGCGTGCGTAAATATTGCGCTAGCAAGCAAGCCCAGGTGTGCCTTCTTGACAAGCCGGAGGTCCGTCAATCCAGTTCGGTCGTTATATATTACCCTGACAAAAAGTTCGTTAAAACAAATGTCTTGGCTTTTTCGTACATCGCCACATTCTGTATCGCTGAACCATTCTGACTTAGAATGGTCTGATTGAAAATAATAGCCAAGATAGGCTCGTACTTTGGCTGGCCCTTCGTTTGAGTATGGTTTGCCGCCAGCCGCAACGCGTATGATTGGCGTATTCGGCTCGCCGCCAACAAACCGCGGCGTTTGATTTCCATTAATGTAAAATTCTATTGATGTGTGCCTGCCATCCTCCAAGCCCTCTTCCACATCTGCAGCGGCAGCCTCTACGCGCGCAAGCAGGTCATCGCTAAGTTCGATCCTGCCAAAAAGTCCATCGTAAACAGTTTTCATAAGAGTAACAGCAACAATAGTATTAAAAATCTTTTTATGCTAGCGCAAACAAGTTTAACTATGAAAGCAATTGCTCAAGGCGCTGAAGCTGTAATTTACGCTGATGCTAAAAGTAAGGAAGTAAGGAAAGTAAGGATAAGAAAAAACTACCGCCTGCCACAGATTGACATCAAACTGCGCAAAGAGCGCACAAAAAAAGAAGCATCTATTTTGCACAAGCTGCAGCGGGCTGGCATCAACGTCCCGCAACTCACAAAAATCTCCGAGTTTGATTTGGAGATGGAGTTTTTAGATGGAGAAAAGCTTCGTGATTATTTAGAAAAGACAAAAGACCTTGAAGTTTGCAGAAAAGTCGGAGAACAAGTTGCAAAAATGCACTCTGAAAATATTGTCCACGGTGATTTGACAACATCTAATATGATTCTTAAGAGTAGAACGGTTTTTCTGATTGATTTTGGGCTTGGAGATTTTTCACAGAGGATTGAGGACAAAGCAGTTGACCTGCATATATTCAAGGAATGCCTGAAATCAAAGCACTTTGGCATTTGGGAAAACGCATGGAAGGAATTTGCGGAAGGCTACAAAAACCAAGAAGTTATTAATAGGTTAAAAATAGTCGAAGCAAGGGGCAGATATAAGCATGCCAGTTAGCGCTTTAGCTTCAGGCCGCGCACGAATCGCCCAAACGCGTCAGTAATGCCGAAGTTTCTGACATGATATGTGTTTACCCTACCTTCGATATCTATCCATGTTTGGATGCCATTTTTTCCGCAGGCCTGCCAGAAGTGATAGCGCTCTGAATAATTTACCAAGCCGCTGGGGTTTGGATGTTCTATTGCCGCAATTATGTGAAATTCTGGAAATTGCGCCTTGGCGAGGTCATCCAGCGTGCTGACTTTTAGATCCTCGAATATGCCGGCGGGATTAAATTGCGCAATAGATATTGATTTCAGAGTTGCGCCATGCGATGTTAATGTATTGAGCAATTCAATATAATAGCTAATTTTTGCCTGATTGATGATCTGGCCCATGGCAATCTTACCAAGAAAACCTTTTTAAACCAAACCCATGCATGAGGTTTAGGATAGGCCAGCAAGGCTTGCTTATGCCGGTACTGATTTTAGCTAGTTCCGGTAATTGACATTAATCATGGCAAAAATGCACTCAAGGCGGAGAGGAATTGCAGGCTCTAAAAAGCCTTTGCTAGCTCCAATACCATCATGGCTTCCTTACAAAGCAGCTGAAATTGAAGCGCTGATTGCAAAATTAGGAAAGCAGGGCCTCGGCCCGAGCCAGATCGGGCTAACTCTCAGAGATTCTTACGGCATTCCAGATGTCGAAAAAATCACAGGTAAAAAATTAGTAAAAATCATGTCGGAGAAAGGCATCACTCTGGAGTTCCCGGAAGACCTGGCAAGCCTCATAAAGCGGGCCAAGCTTATAAAAAAGCACCTTGAAACTCACAAGAAAGATATGCATTCAAAACGAGGCCTGCAATTAACAGAAGCAAAGATTTTCAGGCT
>JBBTAR010000058.1:0-3178 GCA_038044065.1 Nanobdellota archaeon | reverse complement strand
GTTGGTAAAATTCGCGGAAAAAAGAAATGGTTTACAGTCCTAGCTCCGGAAATCTTCAAATCAAAAGAACTTGTTGACATTACTGCCTATGAGCCGAAAGAAATTGTTGGCAGGCCAGTAGATGTAACGCTGTCGCAACTGACTGACAGGCCAAAGGACCAGCAAAAAAAATTAACTTTGAAAATCACAGACACAAAAGGCGAAAAAGCAATCACAGAGCCGTGGAAATTCTACTTTGTCGAAAGTTTCATACAAAGAGCTGGCAGGAGATACAAGGAAAAGCTATACATAGTTCCTACTGTGTCGAGCAAGGACAGCAAGAAATTAAAAATAAAACTCTTTATCATGGCGACTAATAAGCTACACCACTCTGTGCGGGCAGACCTGATTGTTGCGCTCGAAAAGAAACTGCGCGAATTCGTTTCAGAATTAAATGCGTTTGAAATGTTTTTGCCTGAAAATATTGACAAGCTCAGCGATGAATTAAGAGAAGCAACAAAAAAGATTTTCCCAGCAGATAAAATATTTGTTTGGAAGATTACTGTTTAATTATCTTTAAATTAATTATTTTAACCTAACCACTTCCAAATTCTTAGGAGCAATTGTTTCAATCTTGAACTGCTTGTGAATGCTGGATGCTAAGTCCAGCTCTCTTGTCTGCTCGCCATGGACAACAATTACTTTCCTTGGCCTTGGCTTGACTTTGTTTATGAATTCCATGAGCTCTTCCCTGTCGCAGTGGCCTGACAGCCCTTCAAGCGTTTCAACATTTAATTTTACTGCGACATTTTCTCCATCAACATTAACTTCCTTGTCACCGCTCTGGACTTTCTTTCCGAGTGTTCCATCTGATTGGTAATTTACGAAAACAATTGAGTTCTTGGGGTTGTCTGCCAGCTGCTTGAAGTATTGCACAGATGGCCCGCCAGTCATCATTCCCGAAGTTGCAATTATCACGCACGGAGGGCCTTCAATTGTGGCCTGCCTTTCCTTGTGCGAGCCAATCTGCTTGAAAATCGGAGAGAGGAATGGGTCATGCCCTTCGTAGAAAATCTGGTCTCGGACTTCTTTTCCCAAAAACCGCGGGTATGCATTATGGATTGCAGTGATGTCCCAAATCATGCCGTCAATATGTATTGGGAAGTTTATGCCTTCCTCGCGTGCGAATTTTTCCAAAATCAGCATTATTTCCTGCGACCTGCCGACTCCGAGAGAGGGGATTATGACTTTTCCTTTTCTGGCAATTGTTTCTTTTACGATGCCGATTAATTTTTTCTCGCAGTCCTCTCTGGATGGCATTATTGCATCTGCGGCGCCGTAAGTTGATTCTGTCATGAATGTTTCCATTCTCGGGAAAGCCATTGTTGCGCCGTCAAAGAGCATTGATTTCTTGGCTTTGTAATCGCCGGAGTAAATGAAGTTATGCCAGCCTTCCCCTATGTGCAGGTGTACCATTGCAGAGCCGAGGACATGGCCTGCATTGTATAAAGTTACGCGGACATCAGGAGTAATATCTGTTACTTCCTCGTATTCCAGGTTTATGCAGTGCTTGACCATTTCCTTTATATCTGAGCTTGAATAAATTGCATTTTTCTCAGTTCCGTAGCCCAAGCTTACATAATCTAGCATGAGCAGAGCCATTACATCACGGGTTGCTTCAGTACAGTAAACCGGCCCATCATAGCCCATTTTGAACAAGTACGGCAAAAAGCCGGAATGATCCAAGTGCGCGTGCGAAATTACAACAGCATCTAAGTCATCAATGTGAAATTCTGGAACATTAAGATACGGGAATTGGTGCTTGCCCTGCGCTGCAACATTAATTCCGCAGTCTATTAGAACTTTTGACTCCGGCGTCTGCAGTAAGAAGCATGAACGCCCAACCTGCCGCGATGCGCCTAAAAATGAAACTCTTGCCCACTGCTCGTCAGTTGTTGATTTTTTTATTTCGTAAATTCTTTTTCCAACTCTGTCAAGGAATTTTCTTCTCCACTCAGAGTCTGTATAAAGAACATTCCTTATGTTCTGCGTGATTTTTGATGGAATAACTGAATCTCTTCTTACAATCGGCGTCCAGAAAGTTTTTTCCTTGATGCTTCGGATTAAATCGCCATCTTTACCAATAGCAAGCCCCGGCTTCTTGACTTCTATAGTTATCTGGCTTCTGGCAGGCTCGAAAAGTATCTGCGTGATGTCCGCATCCTTCGGAACTGTTTTTTCAACAAACTTTTTTGCTTCTTCTGCATCCATCCGCAGGGAAGAATCTGCGCGCAAGTCAATTCTTTTTTTGAATTCATCAACCATTGCGCGGACAACATCTCCGCCATGCAGAAAAAAAGTTTTGTTTTTTGTATAAAGGACTATGTTCGCCCCTTCGAAAGCAGTGCTAGTTATGTTAGAATCTGCTGGCAATTTGTTCAGTAAGTTATCCAATACGCTCATTTTGTTTTGCTAGTCTTCCGCGCTTAGTGGCCTGCGAAAGTTACCACAATTATTTACTTGTTGACTTGATTATGCCGGCGATTTTATCTTTTTCTACTCGCCTGAAGCCTTTCTTGTCAATTATAATAACATCAATTCCCTCGCCGGAGAAGACGTCCCTGCGCATTGCAGCGCTGACGCATCTTATAGCCAGCTGTACGCCTTCTTCTGTAGACATTCCGTCCCGGTATGAGTCTTCAAGGACGCCGTAAACCATTGGCGAGCCTGAGCCTGTTGTTGTGAATTTTGCATTTTTCAGTGCAGCGCCTGATGGGTCTATATCATATATTGAAAATGCGTTGTTGTCATCCTGCCCGCCAATTATTAATTGCGTCATATATGGTATGAAGCTCTTGAAGCTAGAGTAAACTATTGAGCCCAGAAGGTTTGCAGCTACTGAGACTGTTGGCTCGATTCCAGAGTTTAGCCTGTATAAGTCTAATTCTGCTTTCAGTAATTTTGAAACTGAAAATGCGTCAGAAACTCCGCCAGCCACAGTCATTGCGATCCAATTTGAGACTTGGAATATTTTTTCTATCTCTTTGTTTGCGATGAGCCAGCCCATAGAAGCTCTCTTGTCCGCAGCTAACACTATGCCGTCCTTGCAGACAATGCCAACAGTTGTTGTTCCTTTTTTTTGTTCAACTTTTTCTTCAGTCATGTATATATCACACCTGATAGAATATTTATAGTTTGT
>JBBTAR010000057.1:0-6276 GCA_038044065.1 Nanobdellota archaeon | reverse complement strand
AGGTAAACGCAAACTGAACAAAGTTCAGTTGCGCCTCGCCTCAAGGAGACTACGGAATGTCAAACCAAATACAGCCAATATTTATACTGCCAGAAGGCACTTTGAGAAACACAGGAAAAAACGCACAGAAGACAAACATAGCTGCTGCAAAAGCAGTAGCAGACACAGTAAGGACAACTCTTGGCCCGAAAGGAATGGATAAGATGCTTGTTGATTCAATGGGCGATGTAATAATCACAAACGATGGCGTAACAATTCTAAAAGAAATGGAAATTGAGCACCCTGCAGCCAAGATGATGGTTGAAATCGCAAAAGTGCAGGAAGACGAAGTGGGGGATGGCACAACGACAGCAGTCATCCTTGGCGGAGAGCTTTTGAAAAATGCTGAATCATTGCTAGATAAAAATATCCACCCAACTGTTATCGCAAAGGGATATAAGCAGGCCTCAGAAAAAGCAAACGAATTCTTACTGCAAACCGCAAGGCCTATCACAGAAAAAGACAGAGATTTGTTATTGAAAATCGCGACAACTGCAATGACTGGAAAAAATGTTGAGCTGGCAAGAGAAAAGCTAGCTAACATAGCAGTCGATGCAGTGCTAAAAGTAATGGAAATAGAAGGCAACAAGAAGATTGTAGATGCTGATAACATCAAGATTGAAAAAAAAGAAGGCGGAGGAATTGATGATTCTGAATTGCTGAACGGATTAGTTATCGACAAGGAAAAAGTCCACGGCGATATGCCAAAAACAGTCAAGGGAGCGAAGATTGCCCTGGTTGAATGCGCACTGGAAATAAAAGAGCCGGAAACAGAAGCAAAAATACAAATTGCAGACCCGAGAAAACTCCAGCAGTTTGTTGAGCAGGAAGAAAAAATGCTCAAAGATATGGTTGAACATATTTCAAAGGCTGGCGCAAATGTAGTCCTGTGCCAGAAAGGCATTGATGATATGGCTCAGCATTACTTGGCAAAAAAAGGAATCTATGCTGCACGAAGGATAAAAGAATCTGACATGAAGGCTATTGCAAAAGCAACTGGCGCAAGAACTATTTCAAACCTATCTGATTTGAAAGCAGCAGACCTCGGATTTGCCGGGCTTGTTGAAGAAAGAAAGCTCCACAAGGAAAACATGACATTCATAGAACAGTGCAAGAATCCAAAAGCAGTTTCAATAATTCTGCGCGGAGGCACACAGCATGTCGTAGCAGAAGTTGAAAGAGCAATGACAGATGCAATTGGAGACTTGGGCGCGGCAATTGTTGTCGGCAAATGCGTGGCTGGCGGAGGCGCAGTTGAAATTGAAATTTCAAAAAAGCTCAGGGAGTTTGCAGATACTTTATCTGGAAGGGAACAGCTAGCTGTCCAGGCATTCGCAGAAGCTTTGGAAGTAGTCCCAAGGACTCTGGCAGAAAATGCAGGCATTGACCCAATAGACAGCCTAACCGAATTAAAATCAAAGCATGATAATGGCGAAAGCACAGCAGGCCTCAATGTCATGACAGGCAGGGCAGAAGATATGTGGGCAAAAGGCGTAATCGAGCCTTTGAAGATAAAAACGCAGGCTATAGCATCTGCCGCAGAAGCAGCAATAATGCTTTTGAGAATAGATGATGTCATTTCTGCAGGCAAGCTGGGCCATGGCGGACAGATGCCTCAGATGCCTCCAGGCATGGGCGGAGGAATGCCTGAATACTAGTATGCTGTCGAGCAAAGCGAAGCCACAATATTTGTTTTTTATATAATTATTCTATTCCTATTTCAAAGTAAATAACAAAAACCCACAACTATTTTGATGGCAAATTTTTGAATCGCGAGAAAAACGCTCGCTGTTTTTCTGCGCGCAGCCAGACCACAATTTGGCTCGCGTGTAACCGCACCGAAGCTAATATTTTTAAACCCGTGATTAAAATAACAATCTTTAATAATACTCTAAAGTAAAATATAGCAAGGAAGTACAGGCCATGGCAGAAGAATTTGAAGTAGGGAGCCCTCTCGGACAGCTGAAGCGCCAGCTCAGAGACTTAAAAACAAGCTCATCGCCAGCCATGGCGAACGAACATCTTGACTCAATATCTCAAAGATTGACAAACATAGAGAACAATTTCAACAGCCTGATTGATGTACTAAAACAGGCAAGCCAGGCAACAGAAGAGGAATCAGATATTAAAAATAAAGTTAACGAGCTTTCTGAACAGAACAAAATCCTAATCGAAGCAGTAAATGAACTGCTAAAGCTTCTTACAACTGTTTTCAAGACAAAGGATTTCAGCAATTCAGAACTAAAAACTGAAAACCGAGAACCCAGAACAGAATTGCATCCGAAACTGCAGGCAGGCATGCCGATTTCATACCAGAGGACGAGATGAATTTCGCAGAATTAGCAAAGGTATTGCCTTTAAAGAAAAGCCATAAAGCAATAATGCGGAGCGCGACTCAGCGAATTGCTTTTCGTTCGCGAAAAGCAATTACCCCAATCATTGCGATTATTCTGCTATTGATGATGACTGTCGCAGCAGCAGGCGCAGCATTCTTCTGGCTGACCAGAATACAAGGACAGCTCCAAGGAGGGACTGAAAGTTATCAGGGCAGGATTTTCGAAGGCATGGCGTCAGATATCATAGTCGTAGATGCAGATTATAGTACCTCATCCGAAAACATAACCATTTATTTTCATAATACGGGCAACAGGCGAATTCCATTTAACAAAGAAAGCATAAGCAGTTCTGCCTTGACAACAACTTGGATTCTGCGTGATGCAGATTCAACAGTAGTCTGCGCAACAGATTGGAGTGGTTCGCCGACAACGCAGGCCACTTGTTCGTCAGGATGCGGAACAAGCAATTCAGTTTATATTGAAGTTGGACAGATTAAAGCAGTAACAATTACAACAGCAGGCACTGCATGCGATATTTCCAGCCAGGGCTCAGGCAAGGAATTTAATTTCATAGTTGATTTCTCAGGCAAGACAACTTCGGGCGGAAGCTTCATCAGCTAAAATGAAATGGTTTCGACAAGAAAAAACAAGAAAGGCCTGACACCAATAATAGCAACAATACTTTTGCTCATGATGGCTGTATCTGCCGCCGCCGGCATGTTCTACTGGCTGTCCAGAGTGCAGGGCCAGCAGCAGGGTTCAATAGAATCTGTGCAGACAAAGCTGTTCAGTGATTTGACTTCTGCAGTTGATGTAGTTGATGCAGATTATAATGACACAATACAAGTTTTGGACATTTACCTGCAAAATACTGGCAACAGCAAAATACTTCTTGATAATTCAACTGCTACGCCAACTACTCAGTGGATTTTGTTCGATGCGGCGCAAATAGCAATATGCGCAACAGATTGGAGTGGCGGCACTGGCGCGCCAACATGCATGATGAACTGCGCGCAAAATTCAACAATAGCAGTAGGGCAGATAAAACAAGTCCGGCTTAATCTTACCTTGGGTGGCTGCTCTGTTCTTTCACAGGCAAATGGAACTGTGCTAGCATTCCAGATAGATTTTTCCAGCAAGGCGAAGACTGCTGGCAGTTTTGTTAAGTAAAGATTAAATACTCTGTTCTTTATTCTTGGCTGAGGACGCATGGCTAAAGGACTGTCGCATATTGTTGGAATAATTCTTGCACTCATGATAGTTATTGCGATTTCTTCGGGGCTTTATTTTTGGTACTTCAGGCTGACGGGCAGTCAAATGGGCGGAGTAGAACAGTCAAGCAACGCATTTGCGGATCGGCTTGGAAGCTGCTTGAATGTTGCTGGGTTTCAGCACAACTCTCTTACAAATAAATCCAAAGTTACGCTACAAAACTGCGGCGATGGCGATATAATTGTTGGCGATAATAATATTATTGATAGTGTAATCGCTTCGCCGGCTAGCTGTTCTTTTAATTTAGACAGGACTAATTGTTACGAATGCCCTCGCACTCTAAAGCCAGGACAGATAGATACGTTTACGATTTTATGGCGGTATGCGCCACAATGCTTAGTGGGATCTGGCGAAACTGAGTTGCAGTTTACAGTTGATTCGCTGGCAACTGCTTCGGTGATGTTTACACCTATTGCTAGTGCATGTACTTCTGAGATTGCAAAACCAGTAGATATAACTAACACTGGTAGCGATTATGATAAGTATTCCCTTTTTATTCTGCTGAACACTTCAGCATATATCGCAAATAACACTATGCGCTCGGATTGCGCAGATTTAAGATTTTTAGATGCAGACCAAGTCACTCCACTGGGTTTTTGGATACAAAAAGGGTGCAACGATTGGAAAAATCTCACACAAATCTGGGTTAATGTTCCATTCGTACCATTCAGTCCAACGACGCCGCGACGCATATTCATGGTGTATAATGATTCAGGGCATAGTGTTAGTGCCAGCAATGGCACGAATGCATTTACAACATACGATCAGTTTGATGGAAGTAGCGTGTCTAGCGTATGGAACTATACAAATACATTAACTGGCCAGATATATGTTAATGGCAGTTATTTATATTTAAATTACTTGAATGGTTCTGTTAATGCTTCTAACACAACTACGTCTGCAAATATAACAACTACGCTTGATTTTGGATACATCATGGATATAGATGCTGCATTTTTAAATACGACGCCGGACATGGGCACAGCATATAATTTTAATTGGATGAATGTTGAAGCAGTTGCGGGTTCAAATTTATTTAATTTGGCAACTAATTTTAGTTCAGCAAATGGAAATAGGTTTTATGCCAACATAACTGGTGATGCTGGCACCAGCCAAGGAAATATTACTAGTTATTTGTCTGGCTTAAATTTTACAGATCAGTATCGGTATAATTTTTGGAGCAGGGCATTCAATTATCAAGGCGCTTCATGCGTAACATCTATTTGGGCTGAAATGAGATTATATGATTCTCTTATTTGCCTAAATGGTGATTGCGGACAAGGGTATAAGGGCGACAGACATATTGGCTCAGAAACTGATGCTGGCAGATTATTCTGCGATGCCACGCTGTATTCTAATCAAAAGCTAAAGCTTACAGTCTTAGCATCTGGTGGGACTATGAGGTTAGATTGGTTCAATGTGCGCCCATATCACTTTCCTTATGTTACTTATGCCCTTGGCACTCCGCAATGTTTGCTAAATGCAGGATAATATATGAGAGCGCAAGAATCACTAATAGGCTTCCTAATGCTGGTAATGATAGGCCTTGCCATCACAACTATGGTTTTCGGCTGGGCATGGCCAGCCATCCAGAAAGCGCAGAACATCGATGAGGCTATGCGGTTAGAAAACAGAATGGTTGAGCTTCACAATGCAGTCAAAAAAGCAGCAAGCGAGCAGGGCATGCTCACAGTTCCGTTTACTATAAAGAAAGGCATGCTTTACCTTGACAATAATAATTCAATCGTGATGAAATCTTTCATAGACCTGCCGCAGGCATTCCAAGAGCAGACTGTTTTCGGAAATAAAACAATGCTCGGCGTATTGGGCTCTGATGAGCCAGCATATCTTCTCAAGCGCGGGTCAATTGAGTATGTTTTACATTACATAAACTTGAATAACACAAACACAGGAAGGTGCTATGGAATAAAATTGGTTTCAGGCAATCAGGGCGCAGCAGGCCATGGCGAGCACACTGTCTTTGTTAAATGGGTTCAGGAAAATTCAACAACAGTCGCGGGATGCTCGTCAACAATTCACGAAGTCGTTAGCATAAATATAGAGTAAAATGAAAGCACAATACAATACAGTTTATGGCATGCTTATAATCGCGCTCTCGATTGCGATTTTAATTGGTATTTTTGTTTTTTCAGATACCATACGCAGTACGGCTACAAAAAATCTCGGCGAAAAAATACTGGACAGCGTTTCAGATAAGATGATTCTGAGCCTTGTGGATATGCGCATTCTTGCAGAGAAAACCAGCCCCACATTATTAGAATCGTCTGTGAGCATACCAAAGAAAGTAGGCGAGCAGAATTACTTTGTGCGCGGAGAAAATAAAACTTTTGTAATAAGAACAACCGGCTCGAAATCATTAATTGTGCAGACAAACATAACTAATATATGGAATGTATCTATTTTCGGGACAGCTGGCTCGCAAAGCGGAAAAATAGACCTAAAATATAATGTTTCCAGCTCAACTGTGATGATTAGTTAATCAGCAAATATATAAACACCTTTTGACAGTTTTGGGCTGTGGCCATGGGCATCTCAAAAGTTTTAAGGAAGGCAGGCAGGCTCCTGAGTGAAAAGGCAGGCACAGATAGCCAGCCAGAGCGCAGGCAGG
>JBBTAR010000056.1:0-4905 GCA_038044065.1 Nanobdellota archaeon | reverse complement strand
ATATATTTCTTCGCGATTTCTCTTACATCATTCCACGCTTTTTCGAATTCTTTCAATCTTTTTTGCCCTTCAGCAAGTTTAACTTGGCAAATTTGCTTGGCTTTAGTTTTGCGCACATCAAATGGAATATCTGCAACGAGATTTGCAGTAATTTCTGGTGTCGCAGGAGTATCAGTGCGCAAGAAGTAATATCTGGCCTGCCTGGACTGGCGTGCATAAATGCTAAAAAAATCATATTTTTTAGCCAGTTCTTCTAAATCATTCAAAAAAGTCTTAGCATGGCGGTTTTTTCTGTCACAGCGCAACATTATATGCCCGCCATCTATAAAACCATAACCAGAATCTGCGAATACTTTTTCACCATGCGCAGTTCTCTGGCTAGTAGGTTGTTTTGAAAACACAAAAACCGAAGGCCTGAGATGCCCTTCGCAGCTGCTTTCAGTAGCAACAAATGGAATTTCATTAAGCAGTCCGACTAAGTCTCTGATGCCAGAGTCGATTTCTTTGTAATTAATTTGAGATTTTTTCATATTATTTTTAAATATCATTTAAAAACAGGGTCGAATATTATAGTTATGCCCTAGCCTGTTCTGGCATCTACCGCAAACGGCAAGGCAAATAGCCGCGCAATTTTTGTGTTCAATGTTACGATTTCTATTTTTTTACGAATCAACCATTTTTAAATGTAGGATCTATGTTAATTTTTTTATAAACCTTGGGCGGCACACGTAACTTAAAATTGCGTAAGGTTTCCCAGTCAATAGTTTTGTGCGGTGCCATTCTGTGCTCCAAATCGCGCAGCTCTGAATCATGCCTTCGTTTGCTATCGGGGTTAGATAAAACACCATAAGCTTCTCTAACAAGTCTAAATATTTCTGCAGCGTGCTTCCTGTGATTTATATCTGGATGGTACAGAAGGGCTTGCTGCCTATACGCACGTTTTATATCTATTGGCGATGCATTCTGCGGCACGCCTAAAACAAGATAATAGTTTGTAGCCATGTGCTTTTACAAATGGGTCTCCAGCCCAGCAGCCTTTAGTTTGCCCAAAGTGTCTACGAAATACTTGCTCTTTTTGTTCACGTAATAAGTTTCAACGCCAAAAGCTAATACGAATGGAATAACGCTAAGAAGCTCATATGGGCTGTTGTATAGTACAAACTCAAGTGGAAGCATAGCAGCAAAGGCAGCCCAAACAGCGGAGGAGGCTAATCTTTTATTCTTGCGTGCTTGCGCATATGCTTCCCGCAGGTTTTGTTCTGTCGGTTTTGGTTGAGTTGGCATTTTACCAAATAAGACAATACAGTTTATAAACATTTCCATATAGCCACATTTCTAACACCGCACAGCCTCTTTTATCCGATTTTGCCAATGGAAAGGTTTAAAAATGCGAAAGAAAAGAGCCTACTTATTAGGTGAAAATAGACATGGCAGACAAGATGAAGCGAACTGCGATTCGCTAATCTTTGTCGCCAAAATGGTGAAAAAATGGGCGAAAAGAAACCACACGTAAACCTGGTTGTCATAGGACATGTAGACCACGGAAAAAGTACAACTGTAGGTAGAATGTTATTCAATTCTGGAAAAATATCAGTACAGGAATTGGATAAACTCAAGCAGCTTGCTGCTGAAAAGGGCAAGGTAGGCTTCGAATTCGCTTTCGTCATGGATAAGGCTAAGGAAGAGCAGGAACGTGGAGTTACAATCGATTTATCTTATCAGGAATTCCCAACACAAAAATACATGTTTACAATCATAGACGCACCAGGGCACAAGGACTTTATCAAAAACATGATTACAGGAACATCACAGGCAGACGCTGCCTTGCTGGTTGTTTCTGCAAACCCTGGCGACGGCATTCAGGAACAGACAAAAGAGCACGTATTCCTGGCAAAGACATTAGGCGTCCCTCAGATAATAATTGGCATCAATAAGATGGACATGGCCAAATATGAGGAAAAGAGGTTCAACGAAGTCAAGGCAGACCTCGAAAAACTATTGAAAGGCGTTGGATACGACATAACAAAAGTTCAGTTTGTAGCAATTTCTTCAATGAAGGATGACAACATTAACAAGTCATCTGCAAACATGCCATGGTACAAGGGAGTAACCCTATTCCAGGCGCTGGACAACTTATCACCGCCAATAAAACCAACAAACCTCCCATTGAGAATGCCAATACAGGATGTTTACACAATTACCGGCGTCGGCACAGTTCCAGTAGGAAGAATAGAAACTGGAGTAATGAAGGTAGGCCAGAAGATAATTGTCATGCCTGCTGGCAAGCTGGGCGAAGTAAAAGATATTGAAATGCACCATGAAAAGCTTCAGTCAGCAGAGCCAGGCGACAATGTCGGCATTAACTTAAGAGGCATAGGCAAAGAAGACATCAAAAGAGGAGATGTCTTGGGCGAAGCAACAAACCCGCCAACAGTTGCAAAGGAATTCACAGCAAAAATCGTTGTTCTGAACCACCCAACTGTTATTACAGCAGGCTACTGCCCGGTTTTCCACGTGCACACCGCACAGGTCTCTTGCAAAATCAAAGAGATCAAAAGAAAGATTGACCCAAGAACAGGCCAGACATCACAGGAAAAGCCAGACTTTATCAAGCAGGGCGATTCAGCAGAAATCGTAGTTGAACCATTACAGCCTCTGTGCATTGAAAAGAATGCAGACAATCCAAAGCTGGCCAAGTTCGCCATCAGAGACATGGGCAGGACTGTTGCGGCTGGCATGTGCATTGACTTGGTTAAGAAATAAATACATATTTTTTCTATTTATCTGAGGACACGATAGATAATGATAAGCCGCAGAGCCGCCCATTTTGTAGTACTTGGCACATACGTAGCTTTTACCGCTGTCAGATTAGGAAATTTTCTCCTTGGCGCTGCAGATGCAACAATCGATGACTTCTGCAATATAATAATAGTTTCCGAAGGTGTTGGGGATACGGATTTATCAACCCTTGAATTAATTGGCAGCAGCACGCCAGAAGACGGCGTGCCAGAGTATATCGAACGCGTTGTGCCAACCCACATTCAGGCAGGGCCGGATGAGGTGTGCATAAAAGTAGACAAGGATTATTCTATAGAACACGATGGTTTGGTAAGATATAGGTTAAATACGCCAGAAATAGCAGGCCTGCATTTGAATGGCATTACCGACGAAAGCCTACGGGGAGGAGTCAGGGCTGAATTCCGCAAACATGGCGAACCAAAAACAGATGCTGGCCTTTCGGGATTGTGCGCTGTGGGCATTACCACTGCTGTTGTTGCAGGCGGGCTTTACCTTACACGCAGGCTTAGGCGGTGAAGAAGTAAAACTTCTTTCTTTTCTCTTTAGAAATATTTTTAAGTATATCATTTCTGTAAGTCTGTATGCTTTGGCACAGAAAATCTCCAGAAGTAGAAGCAGCATACGATAAAGTAGCTAGCGCTCACGCACGAATAAGAGCTCTGCAAAACAGGCTGGCGCTGCAAATTTTTGGCAAACCTGCCGAGCTCAAACCTGCACGAGTGGTATCGAGTGGCTTGCAACACGTTTTAAGAGGAGATGTCACGCTAACTTCAGCCGGTCCTGGGAGTATTATTACAATTGATAGTTGTTTACTCAAAGGCGAGGAAGATTTGACATTAACACAGCAGGTTTTAGCACACATCGCCGGTGCTGAGGGTGCTAGGACTGCGAATTACATGGCAGTGCATTATGGCAGTGTTGGCAACTTGTGGGATTATGAATTTACTGCTGTATGCGCTGTCGGGGAGATTTTTGGCGAAAGATCATTTGGCAGGCGAGTCGTGCCACGCCGCCCAGGTATTAATTGGAAATTATTAAGTACAGATAAGCAGATTAAAGATGCTTTGCACAGCCCATACAGTGCCGGCCGCGCCTTATGCGGTGCCGCGCGGTAGTAAAGCTTTTAAATCATCTTTTCAAGCCTTCATTAAGCTGATTACTCCCCACGAGGGTATTCAACTGGCTAAATTAAAATGCCAATATCGCTGAACAAGTTCAGCGGGACCGACTAGCGTCGGAAGCAAGAATTAAAATGCCTAAAGCGAGAATAAAGCTATATAGCACAGACATAAAGAAACTGAACGACATAGTTAGCCAAATAACTGACATCGCCAAAAGGACTGGCGTTAATTTTTCAGGCCCCATTAATCTTCCAACAAAGAAGCTAGTCATATCTACAAGAAAATCGCCTGACGGCGAAGGTTCTGAAACTTACGATAGATGGGAGATGCGAATCCACAAAAGATTAATAGACATCCAGGCAGATGAAAGGGCATTGCATCTTGTTATGAGAGTATCAATACCGCAGGATGTAAATATCGAAATCCAGGTGATTGATTAATGACATTTCTGTCAACACTCGCATTAGTTTTTGGCACTGTCAGTGGCGTTGCAAATCTTCCGCAAGCATACAGGATTTTTAAAAGAAAGAGCGCAAAAGATATTTCCATTGTAACTTATTCGTTTTTGCTTGCCGGCGCGCTGGCATGGATTGCATACGGCGCAGAATTAAAAAATCTGCCAATAGTATTAACAAATATTCTCGGCGCGGTAAATATTGGACTAGTTGTTATTGGCTGGCTTATGTATGGGCGTTAGAAATCCAAATAATGGCCTCATAATCAAACCAGACATTGGCGTTGGAGTTATAGTATTGAAAGACAAAAAAGTTCTTGCCAGAAAACGAAAAGGTATTTTTGAGGCGGGCAATGGTGTGAGTGGGACAAACTTCCAAGGCCATCGTTCATGCCAATTGAAAATATTCTAAAACGTGGTTGCGATCCTTTCGAATAATTAGTGCTTAAACACCACACCTAAAACATAAATTAAAATTATTCCAAAAAATAGCAAAACACCCTGCCAGCGCGATTTTGATTTATGAAAAAT
>JBBTAR010000055.1:0-8930 GCA_038044065.1 Nanobdellota archaeon | reverse complement strand
TTATACCATACTGCCAATACTCGCTACCAGAATAGCTGTCGCGTTGATGTTTGAGAATGGCTCGATTTGCAGCACTTATTGCTCCTGCATCTGCACCGTGGACATGTGCATTATATTTATACGGCTCCCTTAAACTAATTGAAACTAAAGTGCGGCGGGAGAAGAAGCTCGCTTCTTTCGCAATTACTTCTAAGCCAACTCGTTCCACTTTAAACGTTTTGCGCGGAAAAACTTCTTTTGCAATGCGTTCGGCCATAGTAGTGGCGAATGCCAAGCCAACAGAATCTTCCAGCGTGCCAGCCATAGCCACATTCGGCGGCGGTTGCTGTTGTTGTTGCGGTGAAGACTGCGCTGCTGTTGCCATGGTTTTTCCATTAAATAAAACTTTAAAACTATTTCTGTTCCGCAAAACATATAAACTTCCTGCGCTTAGTAAAATCATGGCCAGACAAATATTATTTTTGCTAGCAATTATAACTGCAGTTATTTTAATTTCGGGGTGTGCAGGCCAGCCTTCACAGGCAAGCCAAGGCGGACAGCCAGCACAGCAAACACAGGCGGTGAACTCAGGCTTTCCAAGCGGATGGAGTATTGAAAGCAGTAACGCAGAAACACTTGCATCAATCGGCGCGACACAGACAACAACAGGGTACCGGAGAGGTAGCAGTGAATTTTTATCCGAAGCAAAATCTGTTTTCAACAATCCGGCAGATGCAAAAGCATTTTACGAACGCGCGCAGGCCTCGACATCAGGGACGCCTGAAACATTTTCAGCAGGGGACGGAGCATTTGTAGTTTATTCAAAACCAAGCGGAGCAGAACAGCTCATGGTGGCAGGCTACAAAGGCGGAACATTTGTCCAGATGTTTTATAAAAACACACCAGACCGGACTTACAAATCCAAAAACCTGCCAGCTGAAAAAGAACTAATGAAGAGTGCGATGAAAGGACTGCTGGTTTAAACTACTACATTTGATATCGCCGCGGTGGCTTGTTATTTTTTCCGCCAGCAGCAATTATTGCATCATTTATTCTGGCTAAAACACCACTTTTATCTGGATTGCCTATCACGCACCGCGTTCGTTCTTTTATCACAAACCTCAGCACGGGATTAAGCTCACCCAAACGGGCTTGCCTTACGATGCTATCTGACGCACCATATTCACGTAAGCAGTCAGCAAGCGTGTTGTACGCGCGTTCTTTTGGCGATTGTAGTGGGTGTGGTAATATTTCCACCGCATCTGCAAGAGGTTTTGCTAAGAAGTAAACTATTTCTCCGCCATGTCCAAGCCTTACGCATCCATACCTATTAGGATATTGGCTTTCGCCTGTTATTGTCAAGATGGTATTTTGAACGTCTTTCAATGGCCAACCAAGGCTTACTGCAATTTCATCTAACGTGCGTGGCTTGCCTTTAAGCACGCCATCAATGAGCGCCAATTTCGTTTCGATACTATCTACTGCCATAAGCCTGCCGCGTGTGCTTGTTTTATAAACTTTTGCATAAACAGTGCAAATTAATCAGAAATCAGCATGCGTAAGGTTTTTAGTTAGTTGTTTTATGATTTTCTGATGGTTAGGCTAAATATAGAAGAAGCTAAAAGAGCGCAGTCAATAGGCTCTTTGCAGCACAGAATTCTTACCATGATTCATGAAATTAATGATAAAAACATGAAGCCTGCCACGCGAGTGAACTTATGCTGGGGCCTGACAGAAGAGGTCATGCAAATTGGCTGTGGCCCGCGCATCCTCTGGACAGATTACGATTCTGAGCGCGGTGAAATGCACCATATGACAATAAGCAAAATCTCTAGAGGAAAACTAAAAGCACATCTGCAGGAATTTAGCATGGCCAGCTACCTGCGGGCACTTTACTGTGCGCTATTTGCGCCAAAGGATGATGATAGCGAAATACAGATTACATACGATAGCCACCATTCGCGATTCATTTGACAGCAAAAATGAGCTGGGGCAAACTTTTTAAATTGCAGGCACCTAGCTGAAATGCGAAAACACTAGATACTGAACCCCACGTGTTCGCGTGTTCTAGAACCATCGCAACAGAAAAAAAATTAGTGAAAAAATGGGATGTGCTAGAAACATCGGTTTTAGCTTATTTCATTTTTGCACTTATTGGAGAGAAAAATGGGATGTGTCAAAAACAAAAGTTTTTGCCGATTCCATTTTATAGAAATTGGAGAAACAAAATGGGAAGACCAGAATTCAAAACTATAAAAGCAGAAGAAATAAAATTTGGGCGAAACTCCTTTATTGAAGTTGCCCGTAAAATAGCAGTGACTGAAGAAGGCGAAAACGAATTTGTAGGAATATCCAAGGGATTTTTCCAGCCTGACGGCGAAAAAAGATTTAGAGATTCTCTAAGCCTGCCAAAAGAGCCAGACATACTGGCCCAAATAGCAAAAGCAATTGAGAATATTTAAATTAGGATTTTTACTTTTATTTTTTAAATTAATTTAAGCTGTCGAGCCTGCGAAGACAGCTTCAGCTCGATCGAACGGAGCTATCCGCTCGGCTTCGGATTGGAAAGGCAGTAAAGAATATTCAAATCTGAATTTTACTTTTATTTTTATCCTATTATTTTAAATTTTAACCAATAATTTGCTTAATTGCACATAATCTAAGGCTAGATAATTAGTATTACATTTTGTGATAGCAAAAGGCATTACCTATCACAATATTTATAAAGACCAGTTTGATTTATTATTCATGGGACTCGCAGGCAACATTTCACCGCAAAGGCTTCAGAAAATTCTAAGAGATGGTCCGCCAAAAGGCGCACCTCCAACAAGCACGGCAACTCTTTGGGATCTTGCAATATTAGAAAGCCCTCGCAGAGTCAGAAGCAATACTATTCATCAAGACAAGCACCCATTAATTGTAAATCCTGAAATTAGTGGCGGATATGCAGTTGGCCAGACATCCAGATCGCACATCGGATTAAGAGTTGGCGGTACAAAACCAGAGTTATGGTATCTTAACTTAAACAGCGGACTATCTGTTACTGTTTTACTAGAAGACAGAGCAATAAGCGTATCTGTCCTTTCGCAAAATAATCCTGAGACTGAAGAACGTTTAGGGATGGCATTTACGCATGACCATTTGCTAACAGACTTGGCAAAAACATATTCAAAAATAAATATTTTGAAAAATAAAGGCGTTCCTCCTGGCGAAATGGAAATTTTGCTCGGTGCAGAATTAAGCCTATATGAACCGCGCTTTTATGAACTAACACGTGCATAAAAATAAAATGCTTTACACATTTTTTTACCCGCCAGAAAAACCAAAATATGTTTTCATACTCGGCGAAGATACGACTTTGCACACATATATTGCCGGCGATTTAACGCGGGAAGAATTCATTGCACAGCTTCCACATAACCTAACGTCCGGCAGGGTTTGTTTCTTTAGCGATGGAGAAGTTAAATTTCAAAAATTTAATGTCCAGCTGGATGTCTTGCGGGCAGGCCTGAAAGCAGTCCAGAAAGATCCGCAAAGGCCAATAGGTGTTGCATCACAGGCTAGCATGATGTTAACCTGCTTGGCAGACATTACGCAGGAAATACTAACACAAAAGCTTGCAGACGTTCAGCGCAAAAGGCTTACAGAGGCTATTCATCTGTTCACTAATCCAGCCTGACAATATTGTCGCCGGCTTCTGCCAGCTTCTCGTCATGCGTTATGATAAACAGCTGATCGAGGAAGTTTGACAATTTGGTTTGAATAACATCAATAAAAGTCCGTATTGCTTTTTCATCAAGATTGTGTGTTGGCTCGTCAAGAATCAGCAGGCTTAGGTTCTGAGTCAGGACTTTTGCAAAGGCAAGCCTCAAAGCAAGGCAGGCAATCATTCTTTCCCCGCCAGATGCAAAGCCAGCCACAGAAATCCAACTGCTTCCCGAATCTCTTATTTGTAAGACATAATCGCTTTCTGATGCATCAAGCCTTATTGAATTCCATTTAGAGTAAGGATATAACTGTGGCCAGAGGCCAGCCATAACTTCATTCACTGCCATAATTAATTCTTTTCTCAGACTATCCTGCGCGCCGAGAAGTGCATTCTTGAACTGGCTCAGGAATTCGATTTTATCTGCGAGAGTTTTTATCCGCCCCTGCAGTTCCGCAAATTTATTTTTCTTTTCCTCAAAATCTCCTAATCTTTTTTGTTTCTCAGAAATCATAGAATCATTTGATTCTATTTTTGATTTAAACTCCTGTGATTTTTGTATTGCATCGCTGTATGCTTTTTCTATATTTTTAAGTTCTGAATCGTCAACTTTTTTTGATTCAAGTTCGCGCACAACTGCATCAAACTCTTTTTTGATTTCAAATTCCTTGTCTTTTAATTCGCGCAGCTGCTTTTTCTCTGCAAATTCGCTCAATTTTAAATCAAGCCCTTGTATTTCCCTGTCAAGCGAATTAAATCTCTGTTGCATCTGCTCGACAATAGAAGCGAAAGTTTCTTTCTTTGCACGGATTTCTGATAACTGTATTGTGATTTCTCTTTCCTCGCTAAGGCGCTGTGAATTATCGTAAATCTTTGTGCGCAGTTCTTTTTGCAGGATTAAAGTCTCCTTCAGCAGTTCAGTTTTTTTCCGCAGGTTTTCTGCATCGACAGCCATCTCGCCTGCCCGCCTATCCATGTCTGCTGCCTTTGTGCGCCTCTGCGATATAAGGCCTGCCCGCTTTGCCTTGGATAATTCCGATGAGCACATGGGGCAGGTGCTTTTCGCGCCTTCAAGCTCTTCCAAGTGCTTGCGCAGCACAGCTAGCTCGCCAAGCAGTCTTCCCCGCTCATCAATCAGCGATGCGTGCGCTTCTTCTGATGCCTTCAAAGAGTGCTCTATTTCCTCTGCGCGCCCTTCCTGCTCTGCCTCGCGCAGGCCTGCCTTCAGTTTTTCAATCTCAGCCATCAGGCTCTTGAATTCTTCTGACTTCTGCTCAAGCCCACCGAGCTTTTTCTCTGATTCCAGCGCTTTCCTCTGCGTTTCTTCAAGATCCTCGCGGACAACTGACTTTGTCCTCTGTAATTCTGAAATCTTTGTTTTTATTTCGCGCGTTCTTGATTCAATAAAATCCATGCTTTCTGAAACATCGCGCGATAATTTACGATTCAACTCAGCAAGCTGGCGCTCGAACATTATTTTTTTCTCTTCAAATCTTGACCTTTCCTCAAGAATTTTTCTAATTTTGAATATTTTTGCGTCCGCCTCTGATTTTTCTTTTTCTGATTCAGAAATTTTTATTTTTAATTCTGCTTTTTCATGCTGCAATGATTCAATGGCCTGCCTCGATTCCGAAATTTCTTTTTCAACATCTTCTATTTTGAAATCTTTTATGAATTCTTCAAGCGCGCTTTTTTTCTTTTCAATGCTGTTCAAAAGTGCAACGCAGTTTCTGCGCGCAGTCTCGAATTTATCTATGCCCATCAGCTCATCAAGCCTTGTTTTTCTTTCGCCGGGATTTAACTGCAGGAATAAATCTAATTCGTTCTGTTTTGCATAAACAGTCCTGAGGAAAACATCTTCATCAATCTTCAGCGCGCCCTTGAGAAAAGTAGTTGCCTGTACTGCATTTGGGCCAGCCATCAATTTTCCTTCTTTTGTCCGCACAACTGCTTCTTTTGTATTTCCATCTTCAATTGTGCGCGTAATTTCAAAAATATCTTTTCCAATGCGCATATTCATAGCTACCTGCGCGTTTGCCGAGTCTGAACCTCTCCTAATAATGTCTGAAATTTTTACTTCTTTTCTTTTTAATTCTGAAAAAGTTCCGAAAAGCGCAAATGAAACTGCCTGAAGTATAGAGCTTTTTCCCGCACCCATGGGGCCGACAATTATATTTGTGCCTTTTGTAAAACCGTATTCTGACTCTGCATGTGATTTCCAGTTGTGCAGTTTTACCTTTTCAATCATTTTATAATTCCTTGTTCAGCCATTTGGTTACATCAAATGCTGGCTTCTTCCTTGGCTCGAAATCCATATCATCAATGTTTTGCCTGCGAGGTGCTGGCGCGGGAGCTAGTGCAGATGGCCCTGCATACTTTGCTTTCAAATCCTGCATATATTTCTGCGCAAGAGACTGCTTTTCCTGGACTGGCGCCCTTTTCATATAATCGATAGTTACTGGTTTTCCGCCCGGCTCTGTTTTCAGCCTAATTGCCGCCACTGGTTTTTTGTCAGAACGCCCAAGCATTGAAAGCCCTGATTCAGCAATGCCTGGCAGCAGTTCTCCGCTTGAAGTAAGCATCTTCTTTGGCTGGCCCTGTTGCTGCGCTGGCGTGGGGCTGGCCCTTGAAGGGCTGGCTGGCCTTGCCGAAGATTTGCTGCCTCCACCGCTTCCAAATCCAAGCGCAGATAATCCTGTTTCTGCCAGCCTTTCTGTTTCAGGATCAGGAGCTGGCCCCGACTTTTGCACTTGCACTGGCTCTGGCGCACGCACCTGCGCCGGCATTAGTTGAATCGCAAATGATTTTTGTTTTAAATCATTGGCAGACGGAACTGGCTTACTTATAATTGGCAGGAGGGCTGGCCTCGCCTCTGGTTTGGCTTCTGGCTTGGTTTCTTCTAGGATGGCTGGCTCATACTTGCTATCTATTGCATCTTCTGCAAATTCCATGTTTCCTTCTGCAAGAAGATGGAAAATAGTGCTGAGCTTTGCCGGAGAAATACCTAATTTCAAATTCCGAAGAAGCATCTCGATTCCAATTTCATCAACTGATAATTTTTTCTCGCGTATTTCTGAAAGAAGTTTTGAATGCGCTTCAAAATCAGATGCAGTTATTTTAGACTTTTCAATAGATAGGATTAATTTATCTTCATAATCTAAATTGAGCTTTGAGATGTTTAAGTCTTCTGGCTTGAAACCATCTGCTAGCCTGCCTTCGAGAACAATCCGGACAGCTGGCTTCATATCTGCGCTCCTTGTAAAATGTGCAAGCTTCAGGTCAAGTTCCTGCAGAATCTCCATAGGTTTTTTACCATCAATCGAAATAGTTTCGTAAAAGAACGGGCGCGTCTTTATTGGGAAAAATTTTAAGTCGCACTTGCCTGAGCTCAATTCGAGAATGTAAAATCCTTTTTTCGTTTCAGATTCAATCTTCTGCATCTGCGTCATCACAGTAGAGCCTACAACAATTATCGGATTTTTTGATGCAGGATGCCTGTGCTGGCTTGTGTTATGTATGTGCCCGCAGAAAGTTATGAAATCTTTTGGCAGGTCAGAAAAACTCAGCGCGTGCTCTACCATTGGCATGAGCTCTTTTATATTCTGGTGCACTAAAAGAATATTGTAACAGTCTGTAAACGGCTGGGGTGCCCATAGAGCCATGGCTTCTTTTGCATGCGCTTCGGGAACTCCGGACAGGCCATGGATGCCTACTTTCTCCCCGCCAGATTCAACTAAGATGGATTCTGCATGCAGGCATTTCAGCAGGCCTGCCTTCTCAAGAACCTGCACTGGATTTGTTCCGCCAAAATGCCTCAGCTCGTGAGTTCCCCAGATTGCAACTATCGGTGGAATTGTTTCAGAAGTATTTTCAGCCTGCTTGCCTTTAATCTGCTTTGTTATTTTTGGAAAGTTTTTGTAGGCTTTATTTGCTTTTGAAAAAAGCTCAAGTGCCTTGCCCATTACTTCCTGTTTTGGAATCCTATCATGGAATATGTCGCCGCCAAGAAGAATCATCTGTGGATTTTCCCCAAGTGCAAGCCCCAAGGCCTGCTCAAAATTGTCAAAAGAATCATCATCAGTGCCATTTAGGCTAAACCCAAGGTGCATATCTGATATAATCGCCAGTTTTAACATGCAATTCTCACAAAAAGTATATTTATATTCATTTATTTTACACAGGCTACAAGTCACTACGCTCCAATTATCAATTTTAGCGCAAAAAGCATTAAAAACACGCAGTGCTTTTGGCTTTTATGGCCGCAGATATTGCAGGAATACTTATTGACTTGCTCAGCAGGTGGGGCTCACTATTTGCTGCGCCGTTAAAAGATTATAACTTGCTTTGGATAATTGTTCCAATCTATCTGAATTGGATTTTCAGCGAATTTTATCAAGAAAAGAAAGGAACTTCTTTTGGAAATGCAATAACAAACGGCGCGACAATGCTTTGGGTCGGGATAGATTGGATGCGGACGACTGTCAATGCTTTTCTGGCAGGCTCAGCAACATTTGACGGCATTTTTGCTGCAAAAGTATTTTTATCTTTGCTTGCGCTGGCTTATGCACTGGCAATTATTATTGCAGGAATAAAAACAATGAAAATAGAACACATTATCGGCAGAGTCAGGCTTGTAACTTATTTTTCGCTGATGCTTACTCCAGTAATTTACGGCATTGTTTCGCCGGAATTCCTGACAATCGCTGCCGCAGTATTATTTGCGCCATTATTTTACATAATTATTGAAATAATTGATAAGGTCCTGCCCACACCAAAAGCATATGCGGAGGAGGGCATGCCTTCAGAAGGAGGAGCTGGCCTCGGAGATATGAACATCCCTGGGCTAGACAACACAGCAGGCATGAGCTCAGGCTTCGGCTCGCAGGGCTTCTCTTCAGGACCGCAGCAGATGCCTGGCGGATTTGGAAATAATCTAGGAGGCTTGCCGAAGTTCTAACATGAAATTAAGACTGCACAAACATCCAGTAAAGCAAATAGAAGTAATAGACCTGCACGAAAAAGAAATCCCTTTGTTCATAAATAAACTATACAATGTGCATAACAAGCCAGACAAGTGCATGGCCTGTGGAAGGACAGCTGAATTCGTCAGGATTGTTATTGAAAACTACACAAAAGTCAAGATGCTTAAGCTATGCAAGGCTGACTTGATGAGGTTCATCTAAAGTAATATTATAAAGTTTTATAAAACCCAGTAATTAATATAAAGCATGGCACTTAAAAACAA
>JBBTAR010000054.1:8764-15339 GCA_038044065.1 Nanobdellota archaeon | reverse complement strand
GACAGAATCCTTGCTCTTCAGGACATCGAGATTTTCCAGAACTGGCGTTTCCAAAGGAGCAAAGCCGTATCTTTCGAAAACTTTTTTTATTTTTGCGATAACTTCGTCGCGGAAGATTTTTTCCTCTGGGAGAAAGTCCCGCATGCCTCTGACTGTCTCTAAGTTAAGCTTGACCATAGTTATACCTCGCACTAATAGTATTTAAAATTAAAGGGCGGCTGCCGAGATTTTCGACAGCAAGGGCATTTTTAAGCGGTTGAAAACCGCTTCGCTTCTTTCTTTGGGTGCCCAGGAGCCTTTCTTTCTTTGCAAGAAAGAAAGGCTGCTGAATCGGACTCGGGTCAAGAGCTATCTGCATAGGGTCCAAAGTTTTAGGCGATTGAAACCAAGCTGAAAACTTCGTTTTCAGCTGGTCCATCTGAGCTTTGCTCAGATTGGAATCGCCAGCCTCTTTCTTTTGGTCCCAGGGAGCTTTTCTTTCTCGCGAGAAAGAAAAGGGGCCTCCACAGGCTCCTATCATACCATTGTCTGCATTGGTGCATCCAAGCGTAGCGCGGATGCGCCGCGTCTTTCTTTGGGTGCCCAGGAGCCTTTCTTTCCGCAACGCGAGAAAAATCCGAAGATTTTTCTGCGCCAAGAAAAATGCCGAAGCATTTTTCTCTGGAGAAAGAAAGGCTGCTGCACTAGACCACAGCCGCCATGTTTGCAAAGCCAAAAGACTGCTGGCTAAGAATGTGATTAAGACAGTGAAGGCAACCATCACTTGAAATGTTATAACTTGAGCTAGATACAGAACTTCTAACAATGAAGGCAATCAGCTCGGTTTGCCATATTATAAAGCGAAATTTGCAAATATATAAAGCTTTCTATTTGTTTACTCTGGCAAACACATAGCCTTATAAACCCTCCAAACAGAGATGAATTACAAATAAAGAGATGCGTCAGCAGGCCTTCCAGACCTGTTTGAGCGCGCGTGTCTTATTCTAGACATGCACCGTTACGCAATCATTATTTAGGAAAACAAAAATGATACGCTGAAACTGCGGTTTCGCTTATTATTTTTTAGAATAAAATGGAAGATAAAAAAATAAAGTTTGAAGAACTAAACATAAAACCCGAGATAGCTCGGGCTGTAAAAGAAATGGGCTTTGATGAAGCCACAAAAATACAAGCAGAAACAATTCCCATGATTAAAGCTGGGAAAGACGTTATAGGGCAGTCGGGCACAGGCTCCGGCAAGACCGCTGCTTTTGGCCTGCCGATGCTTGAAAAAATAGAATCAGGAAAACGGTTGCAAGCACTTATTCTTGTTCCAACAAGAGAATTAGCAGAACAAGTATCAAAAGAACTGGTAAAATTCTCAAAATACGCACCAAAACACATACTTGCAGTTTACGGCGGAGTTGGAATCTCGCCACAGATAAACGAACTTAGGCGCGCAGAAATAGTAGTAGGCACGCCTGGCAGAATTCTTGATCACATCGAACGCGGAACAATTGATTTCAGAAACATAAAGATGCTAGTCTTGGATGAAGCAGACAAGATGTTTGAGATGGGCTTCGTTGATGATGTCCGCGAAATAGTAGCGCAGACTCCGCAATGGCGGCAGACATTATTGTTCAGCGCAACAATTTCAAGCGAAGTAATAGATATTTCTGAAAGATATATGAAAGATCCGGAAATTGTTCGCGTAGAAATCTATGTTGAAAAATCACAGCTGAAGCAATATTATTACAATGCGCAGTCCCGCGATAAATTTTCTCTGCTCGTACACCTATTGCACCAGGAAAACCCGACGCTCGCAATAATTTTCTGCGCGACTAGGCACAGGGTAGATGTTGTTGCACAGAATCTTGAAAAGCAGGGAATAAATGCAGAGCCAATCCATGGAGGCTTAACGCAGGCAAGGAGAAACAAAATAATGGAAGAATTCCACGCAGGAAAAATAAAAGTTCTTGTTGCATCTGAAGTTGCTGCACGAGGTCTTGATATAAAAAATGTCACGCACATTTTCAACTACGACATCCCTAAGACAGACAAGGAGTACTTGCATCGAATTGGAAGGACTGCCAGAGCAGGAGAAGCCGGCAAGGCAATTTCTCTTTTAGCAGAGCAGGACTTTGATAATTTCAGGCACGTGCAGTCCAACAGGGATATTACTATTGAAAAGCTCGAAACACCGCAATTCAAAAAATTACTTTTTGATTTCGGCAGACGGCCCGGCGGTTTCGGAGGCGGACACGGCGGATTCCATGGGCACAGAGGTCTAAGCGCAGGAGGCCCAAGGAGAGATTCCAGAGGCGGAAGCAGATTCGGCGGGCAAAGGCGCGGATTCGGCAGAAGGGAAGAAAGGAGATAGATTTTTATTCGCAGGCCAGCTAGCTTAGCTAGCCATGATGAATCGTGAAATCGCAAGAATTTTTTACGACATAGCAGACATTCTCGAGATGCTGAATATTGCATGGAAGCCTATTGCATATAGGAAAGCTGCGCGGACTATTGAAAATCTGGAAAAAGATGTAAAAGATATTTACACCGACGGTGGTGTCGGCGCTTTGCAGGAAATTCCGAACATCGGCGAGGCAATTGCGCAGAAGATATCACAATATATCGAAACTGGCAAAATTCCTGAATTTGAAGAAATCAGGAAAAAACTTCCACCAGGGCTGGCCAGACTACTCGATATTGATTCTGTCGGCCCAAAGAGGGCAGCAATCCTGCACAGAAAGCTGAAAATTCAGTCCATTGGGGACTTGAAAAAAGCAATCACAGAAAACAAAATAGCAAAACTTGAAGGATTCGGCGAAAAATCACAGAAAAATATTGCACTTGGCCTAGAACTATTAGAAAAAGGCAAGTCGAGATTTTTGCTGGACGAAGCCATCCCAATTGCAAACGAGATTGTTTCTATTCTGAAAAAAGTCCCTGGAGTTGAGCATGCCATGCCAGCAGGCTCTACGAGGCGCTGGAAAGAGTCTGTCGGCGATCTTGATATTCTTGCCATCTCAGATAATTCAAAAAAAGTAATGGATACATTCACAACTATGCCTTTTGTCGAGAGGATTCTTGCGAAGGGCGAAACAAAATCTATGGTTGTTTTAAAGAATGGCCTGCAGGCAGATGTGCGCGTTGTTGAAAAAAAGGCTTTCGGCGCCGCACTTAATTATTTTACGGGAAATGTAGACCATAATGTTGCACTCAGAAGGATTGCAATCGAAAAAGGCTACAAGCTTTCAGAATACGGCTTATTTGACAGAAAAACAAACAAGTATGTGGCTGGCAAGACAGAAGATGAGCTTTACAAAAAACTCGGATTGAGATACATTGAGCCGGAACTCCGCGAAAACCGCGGCGAATTAAGTGCATCTGCAAAAAATAATCTTCCCAATTTGATAAAACTATCAGATATTCGCGGAGATTTTCATATGCACACGAGATATAGCGATGGAGTTTCAACAGTAGAGCAGATGGCAAGCCATGCGCAGAAACTAGGCTATGAATATATTGCGATTTCAGACCATTCTGTAACGCGCGCGAATGCGCATGGAATGGAAATTGAAAGACTGCTGAAACAGCTTGATGAAATTAAAAAACTGCAGAAAAAATTCAAAATGAAAATATTCACTGCATCTGAAGTTGATATTCTTGGCAACGGAGAATTAGATTATCCTAGTGAGATTTTAAAAAAACTAGATATAGTTATCGGCTCTGTTCATTCGGGCTTCAAAAGCGATGAAAGTAAAATGACTGCTAGAATCTGCAGAGCGCTGGAAAATAAATATCTAGATATCCTGGGGCATCCGACGGGCAGGCTAATCAATCAAAGAAATCCATACGAAATTGATTTGAAAAAAGTTTTTGATACTGCTTCGCAGAATGGAAAAATAATTGAAATAAATGCGCATCCTGCACGTCTGGATTTGAAAGACGAACATATTCTGCTTGCGAAACAGTACGACTTGAAGTTTGCAATAAACACAGATGCGCATGCTGTTGATCAGTTAAACTTGATGAAGTATGGCGTGCACACTGCAAGGAGAGGCTGGCTCGAGGCAAAGGATGTGGTTAATGCTCTTCCGCTAAAAGGCTTGCAAAAAATATTCAAAAGAATTAAATCATAATCGGTTTATAAATAGTTATGCGCTTGAGCGATCTAATAGCATATTACTCTAAGCCGGGCATAGCCTCAGAGATAATAAGATATTCTGAAGGCAGGGAAGTTGCCCTGCAGTTTGATGAAATTCACGGGAAAAGGCCAGACACTCTGCAGTTCCCAAAGGAAATCACGGATGCCGCGCGGAGAGGGATGACTTCAATCCACTGCTCGCAGGAATTATGGCGCGATCCACTGTTGCTAAGTTCTGAATCAACAAAAAAAGATATGGACGACTTGCGGGCTGGCTGGGATTTTATAATTGATATTGACTGCAAGCTTCTGGAATGGTCTAAGATTTGCGCACAGCTTCTGGTCGAATCTCTGAAATACCACGATGTCAAGTGCATAAGCCTCAAGTTTTCTGGTGGCACTGGCTGGCATCTCGGAATTCCCGGCATCGCGCTGTCCGATGAAAAATTGGCTTTTCCAGAAACACCTCAGGCTATCGTAGGTTACCTGAAAGAATTTATCCGCGCGCACCTTGCAGACAGGATTCTAAAATTCGAAGGCGACATAAAAACAATAATTGAAAAATCCAAAAAAACAAAAGAGGCTTTATATTCTGGAAAACAGTCTGCTCCGGATTCTGCGCCTGTTGTTTATGAAGACAAAGGATTTGGAACTTTTGTTCAGAGAAAGGATCTTTCTGAAAGCAAACTCTACGAGAAAAAAGAGGAATTTTCCAGGAACTTGCAATTTGACCCATTCTCTGTTCTTGGGCTTGACATAATTGCAATCGCGCCACGCCATCTCATACGCGCTCCGTATTCAATAAATGAAAAGAGGTGGAGAGTCAGCCTGCCAATCAAACCAGAAGAGCTTCCTGAATTCACAATCGAAAAAGCTGAGCTGAAAAATGTAACAGAAGTAAAAGTTAAGTTTCTCTCCCATGATGTTGCACCTGGCGAAGCTTCGCAGTTATTAGTGCAGGCCATGGACTGGCAGGCTCGCCAGACTCTGATGGCTGACAAGAAAAAAACAAAAACAGATGGCTTGGCTTTTGAATTCTCAGAGACAGTTCCAAAAGAGCAATTCCCTCCGTGTATGAAATGCATTTATGGCTTGGCAGACGGCAGGAAAAGGGCGCTTTTCGCATACATGAATTTTTTGAAATCTGCAAAATGGGATTGGGCAGAGATAGAAGCTGAACTAAGAGAGTGGAATTCGAAAAATAGCGGTCCGCTGAAAGAAGGCTACCTTAGGGCGCAGCTGAACTGGCACAAGAGGCAGGCTGAAAAAATCCCTCCTCCGAATTGCAGGGACTATTACAAAGACATTGGGATTTGCAGGCCAGACCACATCTGCGAGAGAATTAAGAATCCAATTTCATATCCAAGGTTCTTGCAAGGCAGGCAACACTCGCAAGAAAAGCAGAAATAAGTTCTGCACTGCTGATTACTAATTGATTTCTACTTATGAATTAATTGGAATTAATTGCGCCGCAAATAGCATTATTGAAACATAAGGCAGGCTAGCCAATATACTATACACTCAATCACCATAATTTACTTAAATCGCAAAAACCCGTGGTTTTTGGGATGCAAAAATGCGGGCACCTCATTAATCCGCATTTTTTCATGAAAATAACTTCGCGGAAACATGGCTGATTTCACTTATGAGGATATTTATGAACTGCTGAGAGGGGAAAAGTATTCCACTGACTTGCAGCAGATAACGCCGGAATTGCTGAAGAAAATCTGCTTATATTTTGAGCTGAAACAGGAACTCATGCAGAAACAGAAAGAGTCTGCGCTTTTTGAAAAATCTTCCCGCGATCAATTAAAACCCGAGATTGAAAATGCAACACGGGCACTGCGCGATTTGTACGAACGGCGCGAGAAAAAAATAATAAACCGCGCAATTTTCACTGCGCGCTCTGATTTCAAAATAAAAGACACAACTAACTTCCTGCCTGCAGAGGAAAAAATGTACCTTTGCATGATTGATATTTTAAGAGAAGCGAATGATAGTTTTTTTAACGCCATAAAAAATGCCAACACAGCAAAGACTGCAGAAGAGCCAGCCATAGAAACAAGCATGCCTATTATGGTGGCTAGCGAACCTTCCATTGCTTTCAAGGAAGTGAAAATCCTCCAGTCAGTTCCGCAGCTGGTTGGAACTGATTTGAAATCGTATGGCCCGTACAGAGAAACCGAAGTTGTGAAAATTCCAGAAGAAATAGCAAATCTCCTGCTAACGCAGGGCAAGGCATCTGTTCCGCAGGCAATCCCCCTGGCCAGGACGCAGATAGAAGCTGCAGAGATAGTCGAATCTGAAGGCGAAGGCGAGCCTGCTGATTGAGTATTCTGGCTAAGATTTATAAACCATTAAACTAAGCCAATCCGTATGAAAGCACCTGAACAACAGAAAAGATACCACACCCGAACGGAAAGCTCCGTTCGATCGAGCTATGCTGTCT
>JBBTAR010000054.1:2202-8664 GCA_038044065.1 Nanobdellota archaeon | reverse complement strand
GACAGCATTAAACTACTAAAATGAAAGCACCTAAACAACAGAAAAGATATTGCCCAACATGCAAAAAACACACTGAGCAAAAAGTATCTGTTGTCAGGACAAAAGCAAGGCCAAAAACAAAAATCACGGGCCTGAAGCGCGGAGTCAGGCATGTCGGCGAGATTTTCATGGGCTATGGCGGTTCTCCAAGAAAGACTGTCAATGTCTCAAAAACCACGAGAAAAATCGCCTTAAAATTTGAATGCCCTGTCTGCAAGAAAATCAACTTGAAACACAATCCAATAAGAATGAAGAAGCTGGAGCAGGTATAAAATGGAGCCAAAAACCAAATTCATAAAAGTACGATGCCCAAAATGCAAAAACGAGCAGATAATCTTCTCAAATGCATCATCTGAAGTGAAGTGCCTTGTCTGCCAGGAAGTTCTGGCAACGCCAAAGGGCGGAAAAGCGCAAATCAAGGCAGACGTTCTGGAAATCCTATCGTAGGTTTTTTATTTTTTAAATTAGCCTGCGCAACTTTTTCTCCATTTGCTTCAGCAACTTGCCTCAGTAACTCTTTTCCAAAATAATCTATAGCACTTCTTGGACTTTTATATATTAAGTGCTCTGCATACTTAGTGCCATTTCGCACATCACCAGCTTCTGCACTATTTAGACCCTGCTCCTGCAGAAATACGTCCAATGCTATAACTATTATTCCGCACCTATAAAATAAACCAACAAAATCGCCCCTCGGCAGAATTAGCTGGCCCACAAACTGCCTGTGGCCTGCAGAGTACTTAAAAGTTTTTTTCATTTGTTCATAAAGCTTGCTTGAAAAAAGAAAATTATCCACAGTTAGCACATCGTCGAGAGCCTTTAGAATTGCAAGCCTGCCAGCGGGGTGCCTGCCGCTTTTTTTTGCAGGTTCGTAGCCATTAGCAATAGCCATTGCAACGAATCGCGCATAAATCTCTTCATCCATAAGCAGTGCAAAAGGCATAGAATTTTAAACCTATGCGCTTCTCAGCCTCAAACCGCGCAAATACGTCTTAAATTCGTAGTGACAAAGTTTAAAATACTAACGACACGGGCTTAGCTCTCATGTACAGACTTAAAGATCTGCCAAAAAAAGATGATCTTGTGATTTGCACGATTAAGGAAGCTACTCCGAGTTCTGTTTTTGCAACTCTTGACGAATATGACAAAGTCGAGGGTATGATTCATGTTTCTGAAATTGCCAGAAAATTCGTAAGAGGCATGAAGACTTACCTGAAAGCTGGCGGAAAGGTTGTCTGCCACGTGATGTCAATTGACACTGCAAAAAGATATGCAGAATTATCGCTTAGGCGAGTAGGCGAAGGGCAGAAGAGAAACAAGCTGAAGGAATGGGACAGCGAGAGAAAAGCAAATGACATTTTGGAAGTTTTTGCAAAGCAGAATAGCATAACAACAAAAGAAGCTTATGAAAAAATCGGCACCAAAATACTTGAAAAAGCAGGCCTGCTTTTCCCAACAATACTCGAAGTCGCAAAGCAGGGCGCAGGCAAGCTGGACGAATTTGGAATCGAGAAAGGCATTGCAAAAAGTTTTGCCGAGCTTGTCGAAAAAAGAATAATTCTTCCAAAAGCAGAAATAATCGGCACTCTTACCCTGACAACCAAGGCACCGAATGGAATTGAAATAATCAAAAAAGTAATTGCAGAAGGGCAGGCCCTTGCCAAGAAAAAGAAAATCGATTTTGAAATAAAATATCTTGGCGCGCCGAAATACAAATTCAAATTAATTGCTGAGGATTTCAAGCAGGCAGAAGACCTGATGAAAATACTAAAGGACAGCATGGAAAAATCAGCTGGAACAAAAGATATATCAATCGAATTTAAAAGAGATTAATAGCATATTACTAAAATGAGCAAATGGATGTTACAGAAAAAAGTTGAGAAGATGCCTAAGCTCAGAGACCCTGTTTTAATCGAGGGCCTGCCTGGCATGGGGCAAGTTGGCAAGATAGCAGTAGATTTCCTGATTGACACCATGAAGCCGAAACTCTTGTATAAAATTCATTCGCACGATTTCTGGCACTCTGTTTATTTCAATGACGAGGGTTTTGTGGAGCTACCATCAATCGCACTCTACTATTCCAAAGGCAAAACAAGAGACTACCTTTTTCTGGCAGGCGATGACCAGCCGAACACTCCAAGGGCAAGCTATGAATTCTCAGAAAAAATACTTGACATGGCAGCAGAGCTTGGATGCAAGGAAGTTGTAACTCTTGGCGGGATAGGGCTTGCTTCTGAAGTAAAAGTTCCAAAAGTATTCGGCGCCGCAACAGACAAGGGAGTTTTGGATAGATATAAGAAATTCAGCGAAATAGACTTCAAATTAGGCAAGAAGGTTGAAGCTATTGTCGGAGCTTCTGGACTGCTGCTTGGCTTGGCAAGGCTGAGGAATATGGGCGGGATTGCCCTGCTTTCTGAAACTTACGGGCACCCTTCGCATCTCGGGTTCAAGGAAGCTAAATCTGTGCTTATCCAGTTGAAGAAAATCACTGGCATGGAAGTGGATTTAAGCGAACTGGACAAGGAATCTGCTGAATATGAGAAGACACAGTCAAAAATCAAGCAAGATGGCGAGAGCCATGATGATGTGTCTGGTATAACCACAACCACTACCAAGCTGGAGAAGCTTAAGACGCAGTTTACTGAAAAGCCAGATGTGCATTATATTGGATAAGGTTATTAATTATTGGTTTTCAGTCTTAGGTTTTTAGCCATTTATAATTAATTACAAAACAAATAAGATAAAAGATAGAAATTAAACGTCTGCTTTCCTTACTTTTATTTTCTTTGAAGCTTCGCTCATGTATTTATAATCAACAGTCACTGTAAGCGGTATTTGTGATATTCCACTTACCAAATCTGCTGGCAAATCACTAGGAGTTCTGCAAGTCACAGTGCCTTCTCCATTTACTAAGCGGACATCTTTGTTTACGCAGTCTGTTGGTACATTTCCGCCAATTACTGCAGTTACTTTAACTATATTTTGCTTTGATACTGGCGTAGATCTGCAGTCTCCAGTTTGGTCGGTTGCATAAGTAAAGCCTCCGCCAACATCTTTCACTTTTATCTGGAAGCCAACTTTTTTCTGCCCTGTCGGCAATTCAATAGCAGAAATTACTTTCACTGGCGCGCCTGCACTTTGCGGGTTTTTCTCGCCGGAGATTTTGCATATTTCCTTTCCTACTGTCTGCGATAGCAAGTTGCTACTCAAGCAGGCCAGCGCAATTGCTTGGGTTTGATATGGATAACATACTGCGGAAGTCAGAGTCAAATCTACAAACTGCCCTATTACTGTATCAGAATATTTCATACTGCCAGTTTGCGGGAACTCTATTGTATCCTGCCCGCCCGGAATTTTCTGCGTGCCTGTTATTTTTACTGGATCGAGCGCCTTATCATATATTGTATTAAAAGTCGGTTTTGGCGTAAATGCGCTGGACGAAACTCCGCCGACATAAACTGTTGCCTTCTTTGCCGCAGTGCCGTATTCGCCTTTGTTTTCAAGAAGCAGGCCTACTTTCACATCATCGCCAGTGTAGAATTCATCCAGAGGCTCGCCAGGTATAAATGATAGTGTCAGCCCATCAGTTCCGCCTGCAAAGGCAGTCCCTGTGCCTGGCACTGCGGTTGTTTTTTTCCCAACGCAGCCACTTGCCATTAACAAAAGCACTGCAATTACAAGCACTATTATATAATCGTTTTTCGTGGCCATGATTATCAATTATTAAACACCGAGCTTATTTTTAAAGCTTTATGAAATATGTAGAGTAGTGAAACCTGCATTCATACTTCATATGGGCAGTGGGATTATTTGGATATCTTTGCTTGCGCTCTGCTTTACCTTATAGTTAAGAGTTATTGAGATTACTTTTTCAAAGCTGGACGTTGTATCGAAGTCCACTCTGCAATTTATATAATCTGACTCAAAAGTCTTGCTATCTAGTGTTGCAGTGGTTGGCGAGCAAGTTGTCTTTGGCATATCGACAGCTACATCTATTTCATTGGCATTGATTGCATTTAGCGCATGACAGTCAGCCACATCACCATAGAATTTATAGGTTTCATCGCCAGTCCTTGCAACTTTAAACTTAAATCCCGTACGTATTGTTTGCCCATTATTTATTTTGGTGCTTCCGATTTGCGAAAACCCAGTGATTTTTACTGGCGCGCCTGAATTTGCTACTGTTTTTTCTTCATCATCACTGCACTTTGCAGTTTGGTCGCCTTTTATGCACAGAGTTACAGATGCTTTTGTTTCGTAAGGATAGCATGCCTCTACTCTTACTGGGATTTTTTTCATTTCAGTGACTTGCATGACAGAGGCATACTTCAGACCATTCCATTCGGCAAAAGCAATTCCGCCTGCCAGATATTCGCCACTGATTGCCTGGCGGACTGGTGCAATTCCATCTTTTTCTTCATTCTGCTTAATAGCAGAAGCACCGCCATAGTCAAAACCAGCATCGGTCAGCACGAACCGCACATCTCTAGCAACAAGAGCATGCTCTCCTTTGTTTTCTACCTGAAGAACTACGTCAAACTCACTGCCCGAAAATACTTTATCTGGCGGGGTGCCTGCCTGAAAATCCATAACTAGCGCATCATCTGAAGCGACAAACTGCTTTTGTGGCGCATTGTCTTTTTGCACACATCCGCTTATTAGTATAAACAAAGCTATTGTGGACAACATGATTGCGGTATTTGTGTGTTTTTGTTTCATTTTAAGTGATTATCAGCACGTTCCTGCTCCTGTTATTGGCACTATGAGTGATTGCGAATCTGCATAGCTATACATAGCTACTGCAAAAATTGAAAATACTGAAACTTCGCCCTTGATTTCGCCAGCTAATTTATCGTTGAATACTAAATACCAATTCTTGAATTTAGCAGTTTCTATGGCTCCTGATGTGCGTAGCGCACTAATAGAAATAGTAATTGTATTTTGATTTGCTGGCAACTCAGCAAAGGCACTGCTTTTGCTTTTATCTATGTATTTTTCAAATTGCGCAGGCATAGTCACTTGGATAGACGTGGGCGTCAGCTTGCCTGTGCCTGGATTTGCAAGCTTTATAGCTATTGTGTTTTGAAAATCGCCGGGCAGGACATCCTGGCCTGTTGTCGCATAAATTGCCAGATTTGCGGATTCATCGCCTATCTGCGCAGATTTAAAGTTTTCTGAGTCAAATCCAAAATACTCCAGCATATTATCGCCTTCTATCGCAGACATTGTTTCTGATGTTGTAAGTGCGAATTGTTTGCTGGCGCTTGTAATAGTGTTGCTTGCAGTTACAGATACTTCAACAGGCATATTGAATGTGTCGCCTTCTTTAACGCATATTCCTTTATTATAAGCACATAATACAAATTTATTCCTAATCATATTTCCGTTTATGCTGCTTGGCGAGCAAGCCCATGCACCGCCAGTCAGAAACTCGCTTATTTTTTTCTCAGTGCTTGTAGAATTTACGCTAATACTCGCGCCAATTGGAGACTTATAAAATCCCTTAGCATTAACTATTGCCTGTATTTCGGGTATGTCATTGCTGGCAAAATCCCTGGCAGGCCCGAGATGCTCAACCTTAACGCCGACATCACTTACCTGCGCAGTATAGTCGCTTTGCGCCTGCTCTGATTTATAAGTATTTGTTATTAATTCGCAATTTGTTCCGCCAAGAATACAGCTGAAAGTTGCACTGAGCTGTGTCTGCACGCCTGCTGTTGCCTTTGAGGACTGCTTTCCAGTAAGTGATAGAGAGCCATAATCAATCCCGTATTGTTTTGCAAGCGGGCTCATTGGGATTACGAGCAGGATTATAATTATGCCAATCGCAATAATATATTTTGTCAGTGTTGGGAATGCTTTCAAGCCAACCAAGATAAATCCTATTACTAATCCGATTGCCAAAAACAACGGAAAGAAGAACTGCAAAAATCCGCCGAAGATGATTGTTACAACAAAAACTATTATTGGGCCAAGCCAGCTTGAAAACATAGCATGGAACTTACCAGCAGCGTAGCCTGCAATTCCAAAAGATTTTAGATTTTTCTGGTGACCTGCTATCTCAGCTTTCTTGGCAGCGTATTGTTCCTCAGTCAATAACCCACTATCATGATCTGCTTTTGCCTGCGCTTGCTCATCTTCCATGCTTTTGCTGGCATCTTTGCCCAGGCCTTTTGCACCTTCAACTCTCCTGCCAAGCCATTGGCCTGTACCCGTTTTTTTTGCGCCACTAACAGCACCACCAATCGTTTTACCTATGCCAGTTTTCTTGAGCTTGCCCGCAATCTTGCTAGTTACTTTTTTTGTTAAAAATCCCATTACTGCTTTGCCCCAACTGTAACTTTCAGACTGCTCAACTCCACTGGCTCGACAGAATCTAGGGCGATTTCATTATCGCCTTTGATGAAATATTGGCATGCCTGC
>JBBTAR010000054.1:0-2102 GCA_038044065.1 Nanobdellota archaeon | reverse complement strand
TTTTCTCCAGAAACTAGGTAATTGTTTGGAAGTTCCAGCGAAATGCTTCCTATGCCTATTCCGCTGTAAACCGTCTTGCTATTTATAGTGATTTCATAATTTGACTTTGGCGCAGTTGCAGTTACATAAGCAATTAATGTTGCTTTCTGCAATCCTGTTGCCTGCTCGCCAGTCAGAGTAAAGGACTGCTCGTTTGTTGCCTTTGCCTGCACATATTTATTTGTGATTAGGTTTACATTTACAAGAGAATAAGAATTTGTATTCCAAAAAGCAGCTCCTGGCGACGAGACTGAGAACTTTAGCGTATTGCTTGCCTGCCAAAGGTTTTTCGGCAGGGTTACTTTTACAATTTGATTTTTGCTTGCCGATTCTGAGAAAACTTCAATGCCGTTCAGGAAAACCAAAAGCCTGCCATCCCCGAGCTTGTCAGAAACAACTGCCTGAAGGAGAATGGATTCTGCACTTTGGTCTAAAGTTACTGGGAGGCTTACTGAATCCTCTGAAAAGCCTGCACTTCTTAATGCCATTGTGCTTCGCAATTCAGTAGAAACGTAATTTACAGAATAATCTAGGTCTATTGTGCCAAAATTGAAATCCTTTGCTCTTATTTGCGAATCTGAAACGCTTACTGCTCCTGGCGCAACATCAAGCAGAGTCCTTGCATATTTTTCCGGCACGATTCCAAACTTCTCGCGTTCTGCAGGCGTTACGAGCAAAAGGTAAGTCATAATTGCACCAGACATAATAATAAGAAGTATCATGCCTCCGTAATTTCCTTCATATTCAGATGCGGCTCTTTTATTCGCACGAAATAGTGTTGTTGTGGCCATGTAGTATTTTCCGAAGGTTTATATATAAATGTTATCCTTTTATTTTGGTATGAAAACCATCCATTTCAACACCATATCCGCTTGAGTTTACGATTGCGGTTTTTTTCCAATGGCAATTAAGTCAGATTTGATTTGCCCATAAAGTGCTTTGTAAACTTCACAAAATTTTGTTTTTCTATTTCTATTACCTGTTCCAACTATTGCTTCGTATGCGCAGCCGCCCTTGCAAATGTGAAAATACTCGCACTCGCGGCAGGATTCTTCACTTTGCAAAACTAAATGTGGGCGCATAAAAGATTTTGTCATAGCTGGATGCAGAATTAAGTCTTCTGCACTACCCAAATCATTTATGTGTGTTATATTGGGCCAGTAGTTAAGCAATACGCGCCAGCGTAGTTTATTCATTAGTTTTATAACCTAGCACTCTTATATGCAGAATTATGAAAAACATCTCAAGTGTAGTTCACACACAAATAATAAAGCTTTCTGCACATTTAAGCTTACGGTATGCGCCCGCTTGGCTCAGTTATATTTTTGTCGCTTCAAAAATAAAAGTCTTGGCAGATTACGCTGGTATGTGCCCCGACCAGGATTATCAAAAATTTGGGACTACATTCAAAAAGAGGCTAATTAATATAAATAGGTTCATAACATCAGCTGAATTTGCGAAACATGCTAAGTTGTGGTGCGGTCAAGTAATAAGTAAAACAGATTATAAATTATTATTGCGTGCATGTAATAAAATTAAAAACAAAAAGCTCAGGAACGCATTTTCTAAAACGCTAAAAAAAATCAATCTAAAATTTAAAAACAGCGATAAGGTTATTTTATTAACAAATATATCTTTGTTAATCAAACTAAATAAAAAGTCGGAGCTGAATTGGATTATTAGGTTTATGCTACTGCATGAATTAATTCATATCTTGCTATCAAAAAATAAAATTAATTTTCAAAGAAAAAATAGCAAATATTGGAAATATGATGAAGGTCTGGTAACTTATTGCGATTTTTGGCTTCAAAGAAAGTTATTTTTGTTGGAGAGGAAAGCAGTAAAATTTGCAGATAAACTGGAGAAATGGTATTACACATACGCGATAAAATTCAGAGACTTATTAAAAAATAAAAACCCCGTAGAGAGGAAAAAAGCAATCTTGAGAATGTATAAAAAACTGCAATGAAAACCATCCACTTCAACAAAAAAGATGGAATCGCTAAAGTCAGAGTTGATACTCTCGACGATCTCTGGCATTTATCAAGAATAATTGAAATCGG
>JBBTAR010000053.1:0-6292 GCA_038044065.1 Nanobdellota archaeon | reverse complement strand
ATGAATGACTTTATTGCCAGCTCAATGGTTTGTTTTGCTTTTCCAGTAGCCATGACGATAAATTAAAATCAATATATATAAACTATTCTTTTGCCGTGAAAATCATAATCACAAACTCTCTTTCGCATGTTTGCGCTTAATTTCCGCAACTTCCTTTAAAAACATCAATCTCCGCCTTGGCAAACTCTTTTACTTCCTGATTTTAGCAACCGCAATATTTATATACCACTTGCCATCATATTATAGCATATGAAACAAATTTGTAGCACTGCGGTGCCCAAATTTGCGTATTCAAATAGCAGGCGATTAGAATGCTACGAAAATATAATATATATAGAGTGCTGGAAGTGTTCTTTGCTTTCCCGAGAAAGAACTTTCAAATGCGCGAGATAGCAAGAAAGATTAAGCTGGCACAGCCTTCTGTTTTAAACCACTTAAAGGCACTGGCCAAGTCAGGGCTAATAGTAAAAGAAAAGAAAGGGATTTATGCATCTCATGTTGCAAGCCGCGAAAACAGCGATTTTAAACTGCTAAAGGCGCAAAACCTGGTTTGGCGCGCACATAAGTCTGGTTTAATTTCCTATCTGGAAGAAAAACTTAGGCCCAACTGCGTTGTTTTATTTGGCTCTGGCGCAAGGGGCGAGGATACAGAAACTAGTGACATTGATTTGTTCGTGCAGGCAGAAGAAATGGAATTAAATCTTAAAAAATACGAAAAAATTTTGAGTAGGAAAATAAACATACTTTTTGAACAAGACATAAGCTCTTTGGGCAAAGAGTTGCTGAATAACATCATAAATGGCCAAGTGCTTTCTGGCTATTTGAAGGTGTTTTAATGCAAGATTGGAATGAACAGTCAGAACAAGTATCAAAAATAGCCATAGATGAAGAAAAGGCAAAATCTCTGCTGCAGCTAATTGCGTTGCGCGAGAAAAACTTGCAGGCAATGAATAAAGAAGAAATGGCAACATTGGTTGTTGAAACTTATTACGAAATCATAAAAGAATTGATTACTGCGATAATGTCGCTCGATGGATGGAAAACAGTGAGCCACGAACTTCTCGTTGGTTACTTAGCAAAATTTTATAAAGAATTTTCCCAGGCAGAATTATATCTAATAGATCAATTAAGAAAAATCAGGAATGACATTGCATACCGCGGAGTTATAATTAAAAAAGATTATCTGACCAGAAATGACAAAGCAATATTAGCAGTAACGGAGAAATTGAAACAAATTGTACGCAGAAAATTATGAGTGCGGGATGTGGGGCGCGAGATAAAATGCAAAGCAGAGTTTACACAATAAATATTTTTTGCAGAAAATGCAGAACCCATTTGTACAAATACAGAAAAGAGGGTGAAGGCCATTTGATGAAATGTTACAAAAGCAACATTATCGAAGACCATACAAGAGGGGATTTAAAATGCCATGGCTGCGGGCAGGAATTTGCGCGGGAAGGCATGGTACACAATAGGCCAGCACATAAGGTAATTCAGGGCAAGGTTTATGTAAAAGGCTAAAGCCCCCAAGTCTCTTTGGTTTTCCGTTTAATATTTGCCAGCTCTTTGAGAGTATCAACATCATCTTTTGATAATGTTGCCTTCCTCTCCTTAAGATTTCTGAAATTATCCTCAGACATATCTACGTAAAGCACATCGCCTTCAGAAACCTGCCTGCCAACAGTGATTCCGTCAACAGAGACAGCTGATTTGTCGCCGAATCTTAGTTCGGCTATTTTTTTTCCTTCGTTTTCAATTTCTTTTACATCGCCTGCATATTTTCCGTCTTTGCCGATTAGAGAAGTTTTTGCTTTCAGTTTTCCGCCGAGGACTTCTACGCCGAAAATGGCAGGCTTGCTTGCCCTGAAGACAAAGCCCTTGAGGATTTTGAACTTGGCTGGCCAGACAACGCCTTCCAGCTTTTTGCTTTCCATTTCAAATCTCTTCTTTGAAACTTCTTCCTCAAATTTTTCAATTAAGTGATAAATTATATTATCTGTGATTATTTTTACTTTCAGTTTTTCAGACTCGCTTAATGTGCTTTCATCTGCCTTGACATTGAACCCTAAAACAAAAGCGTCAAGCGGATTTGATTCCACAGATGCAGCAGCAGACATCAAGTCGCCCCTGCTTATCGGGCCGACTCCAAGTTTTTTTATCAGAATGTTTTTCTTTCTCAGCATTGATGCGACTGCTTCGAGGCTTCCGAGCGCATCTGTTTTCAAAATTATTCCAGTCTTGTCTGTTGTTAGAATAATTGTCTCGATTTCCTCCGCAATTTCTTTTTCAGCTGATTTTATTTCTGATTCTTTTCGCACAGAAACTAATGGCGAGCCAGCCACAGCTCTGTCTAACTCAGGCGCAACTATTTTCACGCCAGATGCTGCAAAAACATCCTGCACAGGATCAAATTTTCCCCGCGCATCGCGCATTTCAACAAGGGGCTTTGGCCGGAGCAGAGCTTTTATTTTTGAAGTGATTGCGCCGTCAACTCCGCCGATTACGATTGTATCGCCGACCGAAAGATGCCCATCGTAAATTACTACATCAGCAGTCATGCCGATTCCTTTTTCTTCTTTTATTTCGAGAATTGTTCCTTTTGCAGGGCTTTTCGGGTCTATTTCTAGATTCCCACGCGAAGCGCTCGCTTCGCGGGGCCCAGCAGAACTTATGTTCTGCTTGGGTTTTGCTAAGAACTTCTGCGAAAGCCCCGCGATTAATGCGAGAAGTTCTGGTATCCCTTCGCCTGTTTTTGCAGATATTGGGACGATTGCAATTCTTTTTCTGTAATCTTCAACTCTTGTGAATAAGTCCGCATCAAATCCCACTTGGGAAAGCTGGCCTACCAAGTTATAGAACTTTTTTTCGAACTGCTCTTTTGTGCTTGGCATCTGCTTGTTTATATTTTCACTGCATGACTTTGATGCGGAACGCCAGCCCACAATTAAATCGACCTTGTTTGCGGCTATTATGAATGGGACTTTGAAAGTTTTCAAGATTTCGATTGCTTCTTTTGTCTGGGGTTGCATGCCCTGCGTGATGTCAACAACAACAATTGCCATGTCTGCTGTTGAGCCGCCTCTTTTCCTAAGGTTAGTGAAAACTTCGTGGCCTGGCGTGTCAATAAATAAAAGCCCGGGGATTGTGAAGCTGATTTTAAACCTCTCTAACAAGTTGCCGCAGAGTTTTTTTATCACGTCAAGCGGAACAGATGAAGCGCCCACGTGCTGAGTGATTGCGCCTGCCTCTCTGGATGCGACAGTACTACCTCTGATGTAGTCGAGCAAAGACGTCTTGCCGTGGTCTACATGGCCAAGGACCGTAATAATAGGTTGCCGTATCATGCATAAGTTGATAGAGTTTTAGTTTATAAACGCTTTCTGCGTTTACCTGCAAACAAGCAAGCGAGATTTGCTTAAAAAGAATGCGCCTGTGGAGATGCCAACACCTGCAAAACTCTTATAACCCAAACTTCGCTTTGCTCGTTTGTGAATGCTCGTTGCTTCGCAACGCTCATAACCCAAACTGATGTTTGCGAATAACGCAAACTCAGTTGAGTTTGCGGAATGGAAAAATTGTGTGCTAATTTTTTCATAATCGTTGCTTCGCAACGCTTATAACATTTTCTGTGCTTTTAGTTTAATGGAAACACTATACCAAATACTGGATAGATATTTTACACTGCATGCAGGCATTTCGCCAGATGAAAATCTGGAATTTACTCCTGCCAGAAAAATTGCTACATTTACTAAATCGGGCGCATCTGCGAGCCTTGCATTTACAGCGCCAGCCACGTGGACAGCGCGTGGCACAAATTCAAGACGCATTGAAGCAGAGGACAGCATAACTACGCTGGTGCGCGCCAAACCAAAAAACTATCATGTTCTTTCGCCCGAGAAAGCAGTTTATGCCTGGGTGAAACAAATGGATAGGCAGATAATGGCTGGCAAGGCGCATGGAGTTTATGAACTGCGCGCATATCCTTTCGTACAAAGATTTGATTCGCTGTATTTTTGGTTGGAAGGCCCGCCAGAAATACAATCAGAAGCAATTGCAGACAGGGCTATTGAAACTGCAATTGAAAGAATTGTAGGTGCGCAGAAGAGAAAGCGAAATTAAATCATAAAATCATCTTCTGAGCGCTTGTAATTTATTAATTCATCTGATGAAAACCACAAGGCGATTTCTTTTTCTGCAGATTCTTTAGAATCTGATGCGTGAATTAAATTCGCAACTGTTTTGTTTTTCCTGTTAGCATATTCTTTTGAAACGTGGGCAAAATCACCGCGGATTGTTCCGGGCGCAGATTCGTTTGGATAAGTGCTTCCTGTAAGTTTTCTGACAACTTCGATTGCCGCAACGCCTTCCAAAACCATTGCAACTACCGGGCCAGCTGTAAGGAATTCAACAAGCCCTTTGAAGAATGGCTTGTCTTTGTGAACATCGTAATGCTCCGAGGCATGCTTTTTGTCAACCCAGATAAATTTCAGTCCAATAAGTTTAAGCCCTCTCTGCTCAAACCTAGAAATAATCTCGCCGATTAATCCTCTTGCAACGCCATCTGGCTTTACCAAAACTAAAGTTTGTTCAGTCATTTTAACCAATAAAAGCTGAAACTAAGGGTATAAATTATTTGCGCAGTGTTGCAGAAGGGCATACTATCCTGCCTTTGTTAAACTGCTCACAGCTGTTCCGGTAATACGCAGCAATCTCAAACCAATAATTATCAAAACTGCCAGCCAGCCCGCCATCGCTTCTGTAATGCCATGGCCAGCCGCGTTTTTTATCGCTGATGGCGATAATGAGGTAAACCAAGCCACCCTCCTTGCGCATCCTTAATAAGTCGCTCTCGCTGGCCACAGTCTTATATTGGTTTTTGCCCCAATCCGGATGAGTGTGGTAGTAGCCGATAACTCGCGAGCCATTTGTTCCCAATCTAGATAAAATATCGCGAAGCTGATTCGTCCTATCGTTTAAAGACACTTCTGTAAATCCTCGTTCAGCTGACTGCGAAGGCACTGCATTATTAATAACTAAACCGCCATTATGCTGCCTGCCAATTAAAAATCCAAACGCCTCCTTCTTGTAAACTTCTATGCTGCTGGCCAGCATAACTCCAAACGCATTGCCGGAAATCCTGACTTTCATCAGATAATTATTGTAATTGCGCTGGTTTAAAACCCTGCGCTTTAGCGCGATTACAATTCAAAAACTCGCAATTAAGGCGAGCATCGCAAAACCACGGGCTTCCAGAGAAAATTGCTTCGCAATTTTCTTGGTGATAGAAAATCCTTTCGGGATTTTTCACATAGCCCGTGGATAGATGCGAGCCGCGAGTTTTTGTTATTTTTAGGCATTTTAAAAACCTTTGCTGGCAGCCAGAAACGAAAAACAAATAGCTCATAACAAATACTATTAAGCGAAGTTTTTGCTTCGCAAAAACCGGCGAAGAGTTCGGTTTCAAGCTTTAGTAGAGTGTTTGATGATTTCTAGATTACAAGAATTAGTTTTCTTACACCAAGTTTCGCATTTTTTAGCCCAAAAAATATCTTTATATAAGAGTTTACATTCATCACATTGATATAATTCTCCGGTTTTTGTGGCCATGTAATTTGATAATCTTTTGGATTTTATATAACTTTTGTCCGAGACTGAATTAGATATAACTCATGGCACATAACTAATAACCAGAAACTTATTTGTGCCTGTGGTTCTGCATATGTATGAATTGGTGCTTCCTGTACTTTGATGTTCCTTTCTTTGCCAAAAACTTGTTTGGAATTAGTAAAACCGCGACAATCAGCGCCCCAACACTTGCGCCCATAAGGACTTGTTCTATCCCAAAAGTCTGCGTTAGGAATCCGCCGATTAGCGCGGCAAGCCCGTATGCTATCGCAGCGCCAGTCGTCATTAGCGCCCAGCTTCCGCCATGGCTCCGTTTCCTGGTAAGTTTTGCGCAGACACCTATGGCTGGCCAGTAGCTCGCATCAACCCCAACACCTAAGATTGCCCGTCCTATCAAAAATGTTGCGAAGTTTTTGAATGCAAAAAAGAAAAATCCGCCTAGCCAGATGAGGAAAAAGCCAGGGATTAGTATGTGCTTGGCAGGCCTGCTGTCTATGAGGCTTCCCATTGGCTTCTGGAGGACTGCACCTGCGCCAAGCATGGCAGTCAGGATTAATCCGATTTTATCAATAGACATACCTAAATTGCTCAGGTAAATCGGCATGTAGATGTACCAGAAAGTCCAGATAAAGTTTGAAATGAAAATCACAGCCGTGACTGTTTTGAA
>JBBTAR010000052.1:0-2398 GCA_038044065.1 Nanobdellota archaeon | reverse complement strand
GAAGGGATGGCTGAGGAGCTGGGGATGGAATTTTAAGAATAATATTTTCCAAATACTATTATGCGCGCTTTGATTTGAGTATTTGGTATTTTTAGCAAAACTTGGTTTGATTTGCTGTTTTCGAGCGGATTGGCTATTACTATGCCATATTTTGTTCTGTGATTTTCATCTTTTGTGCCAAGTCGTATATCGTCTGGCTGCCCGCCTTTCCAAATTAGTTTTGATGCATCTGCATTAACGTTAAAATCCGGCGAGTTTACATCATCTCCAAACCTCGTCGCAGTGTTATATTCTACTACGTGGATGCGTGCTGTTGCGGATGCCGAATTTCCGTCAGTATCTGTTGCTTCGATTGTAATATTGTGGTCGCAAATATTATAAGTGCCGCCTGGAAGTCCGGGTACCCAGCCAGTAAAGCAAATACCGCCATTTAATAAATTAGTGTTAAACCTTGGCGAACCAGCCCAGCCCAATTTATCGCGGTCGGGCCAATATGATGGTATGACTAGTGTCGATACAACTTGTCCGTTAATTAGGGTTTTAATGGTACTCAATGCCTTATTGTCGCTTACGTAAACATCCATGGAAAATGTTGCGCCTTTTGCCACTAATTCCGGAACGTTATCTAGCATTACTTTGGGTTTTACTTTATCTGCTGACATACCCAGGCTTGCAAATTCCCCGTTCAAAGTGCCAAGCCAGGCTTCTAAATTATCTTTTCCATTTGCAATTCCGTCCGCATTTATAGCTAACACGAGGCGCACATCGTCTGCGTTGGGCTGTCCAGTAAGTCGTAATACGGCCGCATTTCCATTTGTTTGGCCGTGGTTTATTCGCCCTATTTCGTTGCTGCCGGCTGCTTGGTTGACTGTTCGCGCAAGTGCTATTTTTTTATTATTTTGATATAAAATATCAATTAAATTTTGATTTGCCTTGTTTACACTTAGCCATATTTTATTAGTGCGAATATATTTGTTGCCGTCTAATACTTCCAAACCAGGAGATGGCGCCGAAGACTCTATCAGGAATGAGGGTTTGTTACTTTGCCCTGAGAAGACTGCGCTGAAATCTGCATTTTGTAATGAAATTTTTAAATCCATGTATTTAATCGTGGTTGAGGCGCTCGGGCGGGCCAAGCTATCAAATCTCACGCCAAACGTATTGGATGGAAAATCATAAGCCTCGCTCATTGTTGGTGGATTATCGCTTTTGTCATTTACTATGTAATCATTTCTGATGCCAAGCGTAGGCCCAGGACTGCTATTATCTGCGGAGCCATACAAATCATTTCCCAGGGCATCATTAGTCGTTAAGTCATCAACAGCCCACACCCAATCTGGATTGACTGCGCTGCATGCCTGCCGGGCGTAAGATTTGCCGCAGGGCACAATCCATGCATCGCCATTTGTAATTCTTTTTTTTGCATACGATCCTATGGCAAATGTCGCAGTATTTGCAGTTGTGCCTAACAATTCAATGTCTGCGCCAGCAAGAGTATCTAATCCGCTGATAACTTTTTGTACGTTGCCCGCTCTAAATGTAGCCGAATTGCCAGCCACTTTTAGAAGTGTTATTCGCTGATCGTTGAAAAACACCATGCTGCTGACTGGCATTGTTATTTCTTTCCCATCCCAGACACGCGCATCAAATGTTTTTTCATCTATTACTGAAATTATGTCGATTTGTGTATTGTAAAATTTTATCAGCAGCGGATTTGCATTTGTGGATTTGCTTATATCAATCGGAGTGTCAAAAACATAGTAATAACCCATGGCGTCTTTTGAAGCTTCTAAGTAGATGCCATCTTTGTAGTCATCGTCTAAGCTTGTCAGCGATGTTATTACTCGTAGCCCCATAACACCATCATCATAACCTGCCGCAACATTATGAAATGCAATTATTTCCTTAAAATTGTATGGATTTCCTTGAAAGTTTACCTGCCCTTGTCTGAGCGCGCTAAGATCTTTGTTGTCTAATAATTGATCAAATCCACTCTGCACTATTGTGCTGCCTAATGTTATGTCCTTGGCTAGCGTAGTTACTCTGGGCACGTCGCTGGCAGGAAGCTGTGCCGCATCAGCAATTCCAAAACATAGCAACAGCGCAACTACTACAAACGCGAGAAATTTTGATTTTTCCATGGAATTATATATCTGATGTAATTTTTAAACTTAATGCATGGCTGGCTGAAGCGTAAGAAGTATACAAAAGGGATGGCTGAAGGGTTAGGGATGGAGATTTAACCAAAACCCAAATAGATGCTAAGCTTGGACTAAAATAAGACCGTAAGCTTTATAAACTATTAATCAGTAGTAACATTATTCAATAGGGTAATAAAATGCCAAAAAAGACGAATTCAAATGCGGAGAGAGCCGACCAGTTAGGTAGAGAGAGAAAA
>JBBTAR010000051.1:0-2951 GCA_038044065.1 Nanobdellota archaeon | reverse complement strand
CCACAGATTGAAAGTGAAAAAAGGGTTCCGAATAGCGAAGAGCTTGTGGTTGAGAATTTCGGAAAACTAATCTCACAGGCCCGCCAGAAAGCCGGCATGAAGCAGGAAGAGCTGGCCAGCAAAATGAATGAAAAAATTGCAGTAATTCATGCAGCAGAGCAAGGCAAGAGATTGGATTTGGCTCTTGCAAGAAAATTTGAAAAAGCTCTTGGAATCAGATTAACAGAAATACAATAATTAAAAAGTAATTTAAAAAATTAATTAACAACAAACTTTGTTTCCACAATATTATTCATCTCATTGGACCCTTTTTCCAAAAGCGTCCACGGAAAAATGTGTGTTGGCTCACGCCAAGCACACTGAACTAATTAACAACAAACTTTGTTTCCACAATATTATTCATCTCGTCTGGCTCTGCAAACTTGTTGTCAAAATCAATGCTGAACTTTGCCCTGTATGTTCCTTTCCCCAAGCTGATGGCTGGCATTTGCAAGGTTTTTGCTTCTCCTGGCGCGAGGACTTCCTGCAGCACTGTGGCTGACTGCTCGCTTGCTCTATTAGTGTAGGAATAAACTGCAGTCGGCCAGTTCTCTTTAAATACATCAAAGCTGTACGTGAATCTCGTTGCAGTCACAACGCCTTTATTAGATATTAATGCCTTTGCAACAATAGGATCATTCGCGTATATATTCTCTGGGAAAACTAATCCATTTGCAGACAAATCCGGCAATGATAATACTCTGAGGCTGCTGATTGCGCGCTCATTTGAATTCATATAATACTTATCACCATCCTTATCAATACAGGCACTTATCCAATAATCTCTTGCAGTATTAAGAATTAAAGTCGCCGCACTGTCGCAAACTGAGTTTCTGCAGGTAAATGATGCTAGAACTGGACCGTTGCACATGCCATCGTTTTCTTTTATCAGAATTTCTTTTCCCTCGCAGTTTGTTAAACCGCTGACTCTTGCAATTACATACTGGCCTGCCAGCACAGGGTCTTTGCTGAACTGTAATATTGGCACGCCACTGCACTGAGTTGCAATAGAAAAACCTGTCGGCGAGGCGTATGGCGCTGCCAAGGCTGCAAACACTATCAAAACAGCCACAGCCACTATCGCTTTATTTTGTTTTTCCATCATATCCCATACGGAACTGCGAACTGGAAGTCCCAGCCGTTATTTGTTTCATCAGATTCAGCAAAACTATTTGCAGGATCTATATTTATTCTAAAAGTATGTGTGCCGTCATCTAGTTCGTCAATCTTCATTGGAATTGTTATTTTAGAATTTGCAAGCAAGTCAGTAACACCTTCGTTATAATACACCCTATTTCCAGATGGATTCAGAACTTCATAACTGTAAGTTACCGCTGTTGCGCTTGTCTTTCCCAAATTCTCCAAAGTTGCTGTAAATGTTGATTCTAGGCCTGCTTTTACAAAAACAGGCATATCTAGCCCCGCAACTGCGAAATCATATGGGCTTGCTGTTACAAAGCCTACTGTGGAAAAATAAGGTACTGCAATTGCTGCAAGAGCAATCAGGACTGCTGCAAACACTATTGTTTTATTTTCGCTTTTCATTTTTCGAACCTCTGGTGATTAGCAAAACCTACAATATTAGCAAGTTTTGCTTTATCATTTTAGACTCAGTATGGTACTGTTACCTCTAATTCGTAATTGTTATTTGATTTGCTAGTTTCAGTGAAAACGCCTTCAGTATCAACAGCCATCTTGAGAGTATATGTGCCTGCCTTAAGCACATCAACAGGCAGAGCAATTTCTGTAAGGCCTGCTGGTAGGTTGATTTTGCCATTGTTTTGGAAAACCAAATAGCCTAATGAATTTACAACCTCGTATTTGTATGCAACTGCAGATGCTGTTGTTGTTCCGAGATTTTCTACATTAGCGGTAAACACAGAATCTAGATTTGTTGATATGCTAGCTGGCGCAGTTATGCTTGTTATTGTAAAGTCATACGGGCTTGCTGTTGCAAAGCCAGTCTGCGATGTTGCAAAAGAGCCAGCAACTATTGCTACGGCTATAAGCACTACTGCTAAATTTAAATTAAGTTTCGCGGCCATATTAAAACCATGATAATTACGACTTATAAGCATTTTGTTTTAAAAAAGTTTTAAAAAATTAAAATAACTTGAACCCACCACTCGGCGCGTATCCACGCACTAACGTGCTTGGTTTTCACGCGCCTCGCTTAGCAAGGCAGGCTCAAGGAATGGAAAATGCGCGGAGCATTTTTCATAAGGCAAAAATTAAGAAACAATAAACTCCTTTGAAACGAATATATTATTGGTTTCATCCAATTCATGGAATCTGTTATTATAATCTAGATTTATGCGGACACTGTAATTTCCAGCTGGCAGGCCACCTATTTTTGGAAGCGCTATTATTGTGTTTTTGCCTGCGAACAAAGTTGCTTTATCATTTGTTCCGAAAACAACACTGCCTTGCGGATTTAATATATCGTATTTATATGAAATGAAGCTAGCACTTACTGTGCCAGTATTTCGCATAATCGCTGTGGCAGATATTGGGCTGTCTGAATGGGCTGCGGGAACTGAAACGCTTGTTACAGAAAAGTCAAAAACTGCTGCGGTTGCATTGCCTGTGTTGTAATTGCTCAAGCCAAAAGAGGCTAGCACTACGAGTACAGCTATAATTGCAAATGTTTTTTGATTTGTGGCCATTTTAATCAAATTAATCATGTAAATCATCATTTATAAGAATTGCGATTCGCACAAGAACTTAAGGCGGTGTTTATTTTCCAAACCTATCTTTTAATTTTTTAGCGCCAAGTATCGCGCCGGCCACGGCGGCTACTATTAATATGCTAGAGCCTAACGCTTTCAAACCTACTCTGTCTTGTGCGGCTTGCTCTTCTCTGTGCCGCGCATATTCTTCTGGGCTCATAATTTTATCCACTCGCATTACTT
>JBBTAR010000050.1:0-2267 GCA_038044065.1 Nanobdellota archaeon | reverse complement strand
AAAAAGCTGCTGAGTTTGTTCGCCTGCCTTGCAACTTCTGCTATTTGGATTTTTGCCTTTGCAACATTGCTGTGCTTTTCGCTGAGAATATCTAAGTGCTGGCCTGCAGAATCCATCGAGATGTTTAAGTCCTGCGATACAGAAGCTAGCTCTTCTTTAATTCCAGCAAGGTCTATTACCTGCACATATTCAACATCTTCTTTTCGGGCCATGTATTTTAATCTGCATGTTTGTTTAAATAGTTTTTGAATGCGCTCCGAACCGCGGAGGGCTCTGCCATCCCCAGTTTGAGGTTCTTCCTGACCCTCCTGCACACAATCTAAAGATTGTGAAAAAAATGAATGCGCCCGCCGGGAGTTTCAGCAGAAACCCAGCGAAATACGCAGGATTTCAGCGCGATTGAACCCAGGTCTCGAGCTCTTTCCACGGGATTGAGTGCAACTCAATCCCGCCCTTTCCGTCAACGCTTTCGTAAAGGGTTGTGGGAAGCTCGCATCCGACCACTAGACTACGGACGCATATTTAGAAATTAAAACAAGCAGTTAAAAATCTAATGAGTGGGCCGGGCAGGATTTCCATTGCCTCAAGGAGGCGAGGCACAGCGGAACTCGTTCCGCTTGTGTCAATTGAACCTGCGGCCTTTCCCCTTTTGCTTCGAAAATCCAAAGTGTATTTGCGCAGCAAATACGCTGCGTTTCTTTTTGGATCCCCAGGAGCCTTTTTCTTCGCAAAAAGAAAAAGGCCGCCGTGTCAAGGGAACGTCATTTTGTGCGCGCACAAAGCCAGCCGAAGCTTTGCTTCGAGCGCGTACCACTAGACCACCGGCCCGATATACTTAGAACTAACATTGTGTTTTTAAATCTAATTAAAGAAAACAACTAAGCCTCAGTAGGCCTCAGGAGCTTAGAATTGACATCATCAATCTTCGCTTTTGCCTCGTGAAGCATTGCGCCCCAGCCGTGAATTATTTCTCCTTCCTTTTCCTTTATCGCCGCAATTTTGTCAAGCGTGCCCTGCAACTCATCGACTTTCCTCTGCATTGCATCTATGGTCTGCATAATTTCCTTGTACTTATCTACTCTGACAAAAACAGTTGCTTTCTCCGGCATCTGCCTTTCTGCTTGCATTCTTGGTGGCACTTGTTGTGAAAAAGCTGGCATCGGCGGGAGAGGGGGAAGGTCTGGCATGCCCTGCTGCATCTGCATCATCCTTTGCTGAGGTGGAAAATCCGGCTCGTCAGGCAGGTCTGGCAGAGGTGGCAAGCCCTCTAATGGTGGCAGTTCATCTTCTTTCTTTTTCTTGAAAAATAAGCCCATTTCAATATAATCCTAATATCGTGATATTTATATATTAGTTACTTCTAGCTGTTGATGAAATGCGCCAACTGACGCTATTAGCACTGCTTTTTCTCCCAATTATGGCAAATGCTATCGTAATTAATGAAGTCGTGTATGATCCTGTCGGCAATGATGCTGGATATGAATGGATTGAAATTTATAATAATGGCACTGAAATTAATTTATCCGGCTGGAAACTTTTTGAAAACAATGCAAATCATGCTTTAAATTTAATAAATGGATCTTGGACTTTAAGTGTGGGTGATTTTGCTGTAATCGCCGATGATGCCACTTTCTTTTTAGCAGACCATACTTCCTTTAGCGGCATTCTTTTTGACAGCACATTCAGTTTATCAAATTCTGGCGAATATCTTGTTCTCAAAAATTCTTCATTAGTTGCTGTGGAAAATATCACCTATGATAACACTCTTGATGCAAATAATAATGGAAACTCGCTCCAGCGCATTAGTGCAAGCAAGCCATGGAACTCGAGCAACTTATTCGCGAGGCCTGCAACGCCTGGCATGCAAAACTTTTTCGAGCACGGCGTCAATATTTCTTTGGAAAAAACATCACGCACTGAAATCACTGCAAGCTTGGAAAATAATGGACTAGCCAACGAATTTATTTTAATTAATTTTTATATTGATTCTGAACTTTCAGATGAAGTAAACCAGACTGTAAATTCTTTTGAGAGCCAGAGTATTATTTTTTCTATTGGAAATTTATCATACGGAAATCACACTGCGCGGGCAGAAATTGAATTCTCGGACGTGCAAAAATCTTCTGAACTGAATTTTACAATTGAGCCTCTGCCAAACGCTGATGTTTATGCAACTGTAACCATAAACCAAACATCAAACGAATACATGATCCGCTCTTTTCCGGAAAATGCATCAACATATGTCGGTGTATCTGTTTTTCCGCGCA
>JBBTAR010000049.1:0-3636 GCA_038044065.1 Nanobdellota archaeon | reverse complement strand
AAGGAGAAAGAACGTTTAGGCTTAGCTGGGACTATTTTTCTTGGCAAGCATTACGTACAGATGGAAAACATACAAGCGCTTTCCAATCCTGTTTATCTTGATGTGGCTGGCCCGCACGTAGTTCTGATCTCTGGCAAAAGAGGCTCTGGCAAATCATATACAATCGGCGTAATCGCAGAAGGCCTCTCTGACCTGCCAGATGACATCCGCAAGAATCTTTCATTTGTTATTTTCGATACAATGGGAATTTTCTGGACAATGAAATACCCAAACTACAAAGACGATAAGGAACTCCGGGAATGGAGCTTGCTTCCAAAAGGCCTCAAGCCAGTTGTTTTTGTCCCGTTTGGATTATTTGAAGACTACCAAAACAAAGGCCTGCCTGTTGATTTCCCTTTTGCAGTTGAGCCAAGCCAGCTTTCAGGAGAAGACTGGGCAGAGATTTTTGGAATTGACCAAATGTCAGATGCGGGAATACTGCTTGCCAGGGTTGTTGCAAAAGCAAAAGAAAACATGGAGCAGTTTGAGATTGACGAATTGATTAATCTTGCAGAAATAGACAAGGAAGCTGAAAAAAGAGAGAAGCAATTATTGAAGAGCAGGTTTGTGATTGCAAAAACATGGGGCTTGTTCAAAGCAGAAGGGACTAAAATAACTGACTTGACAAAAGGCGGGACAACTGCGATAATTGACTTATCTGCCTATGCGCAATTAGAAAACGGCGACAGGTTGAAAGCTCTTGCAATTGGCTTGATTTCCAAAAAAATTCTTGAGCAGAGAATGGCTGCGCGAAAAGCAGAGGAAGTGAAATTAATTTCAGGCGGAGGTTTTGTTTTCGGAGAGCAGTCTGCAACAGTTGGAGAAGGAAATCCTCTTGTTTGGCTGATGATTGACGAAGCGCATGAATTCCTGCCAAGGACAGGAAAAACTCTGGCATCTGATGCGCTGATTCAAATACTAAGGGAAGGCAGGCAACCAGGCATCTCTCTCGTTCTTGCGACACAGCAGCCAGGCAAGATCCACACAGATGTCATGACGCAGGCAGATGTAGTTATATCGCACAGGGTTACTTCTAAAATAGATATTGAGGCTTTGAATGGTATTGCTTCGACTTATCTTGCATTCAACATACAGAAATATATTGATGACTTGCCAGCAGAACAGGGGACTGCGATAATTTTAGATGACAAATTGGAAAAAATCTATCCGCTCAAAGTTAGGCCAAGATATTCGTGGCACGGCGGTGAGGATCCAAGTGCTATTAGAGATGGTCTTAAGGCTTTTGGGCTCGCCTAACCATATCACTAAAATAAACATATCGCCGAACGAATTCGGCGGGATGTTCCGCGAAACATATGTTTCGCGATACAAATCTTTTTATTCAATTTAGCTTATGAACAAGCATGTTGCAGATACCAATCAAAGATGTTATTGCCAGAATTGAGTCTGAAACGAGCACTCCTGCGGCCGAAATTCAAAATCTTATCAAGGCGAAGATGCAGGCATTGGAAGGCTTGGTATCTGAGGACGGTGCGGCTTATATTGTTGCTTCGGAATTAGGTGTCCAGCTATTCAAGGACACGCGCTCTGGCGCAATTAAAATTAAGGACATTCTTGTCGGCATGAAATCAGTTGAAACCCATGGAAAAGTAATGCGCGCATTCAACCCGACTAATTTCACAGGCAAGGATGGCCAGCCGAAACAAGTTGCATCCATGATAATCGCAGATGAAACAGACCAGATTCGCGCAGTAATCTGGGACCAAAGGGCTTCGTGGATCACAGAAGGCAGGCTAAAAGAAGGGACTATAGTCAAAATCAAGGATGCTTATGTAAAGCAAAATCTGCGCGGAGATAAAGAACTCCATCTCGGGCAGAAAAGCTCTCTCATGCTTGACCCAAAAAATATCGTAATTGAATCTGTTGCGGCAAAAACATTTTCGAGCCAGATGAATTTCGCAAAGAAAAAAATTGTAGAACTTCAGCCAAATGATTCTGCATTAGTTTTAGGAACAGTAGTGCAGGCCTTCCCGCCAAGATTCTACCCAACTTGCCCTCAGTGCGGAAAAAAAGTTACTGTTGATGCTGCCGGCTCAGTCTGCGCAGTCCACAAGTCAGTTACTGCAAAAAGTGCCATGATTCTGAATTTTGTTGTTGATGATTCAACCGAAACTCTGAGATGTGTTGCATTCAGAGACAATGCGTCCAGCTTAATAGATATGAGTGTCGAGGAAGCACAGGAAATTATTTCAAAAGACGGGCAGGCTAACTTTGATGCGCGCGTTGAGGCCTTCCTGCTTGGCAGGATAGTTGAAGTGGCTGGCCGTGTTTCCAGAAATGAGGAATATGATAGGACAGAATTGCTTGTCAATCAGGTAAATGTTAATCCGGATCCAAAAGGGATTGCAAGGGAGATGTTAAAGTAAAATGGCGGCAAAAAAGAAAAAAGAAGCAGAAGATGAATCTGAGGTTTTGGATGAAGAAGGCAATCCAATAGAACAGAAAGCAGGCAAGAAAATCGAAAAGCTGGAAGACCTGCCCGGCATCGGTGCAAAGACTGTTGAGAAATTAATTGAAGCTGGCATTAATGATATCATGTCTGTTGCTGTTGCCAACCCAGGCAATCTTGCAGACATTGCGGAAATTACAAAACAAACCGCGATGAAAGCAATTGCAGCTGCCCGCAATGCGCTGGATATGGGTTTCAAAACAGGCTCAGAAGTTTTCAAAATCAGGCAGAACACCGGAAGAATCACGACGGGCTCTGCAGAATTAAATAGATTGCTTGGCGGAGGAGTTGAAACCTGCGCCCTAACTGAAGGCTTTGGCGAGTTCGGTTCTGGAAAATCACAGCTTGGATTTCAATTGGCAGTCAACGCACAGCTTCCCGTAGAACAAGGCGGATTAAATGGGCACGTTGTTTTTGTTGATACTGAAGGCACTTTTAGGCCAGAAAGAATAAAACAGCTTGCAGAAGCAAAGGGCTTGAATCCAGATGATATTTTGAAAAACATCCACGTTGCCCGCGCCTACAGCTCAGACCACCAGATGCTTTTGGCTGAAAAAGTCTCAGACTTGGTACAAAAACAGGGCCTGCCGATAAAATTAATCATAATTGATTCGCTGACTTCTTTGTTCCGTTCGGAATATTCTGGCAGGGGAACACTGGCAGACAGGCAACAAAAGCTAAACAAGCACCTGCACCTGTTGCAGCAACTGTCCGACAAGTTTAATCTCGCAGTTTACATAACAAACCAGGTGATGGCCAACCCTGCAATCTTTTTCGGCAATCCCACACAGGCAATCGGCGGACACATCGTAGGCCACGCAGCAACATACAGACTGTATTTGAGAAAATCAAAGGCTAGCAAACGAATTGCGAGGCTGATTGACTCGCCGCACCTGCCAGAAGGCGAGGCTGTCTTTACAGTGAACACGGAAGGTATTGGGGATGCGGAATAATAAATAGAAATGGGTTTAACTAAGCCTCCCGCCGTGCACTGCCAAATATCTTCGCATAAAATAATTTGTGAACCGCTCTTCATCACCAAAGAGCGCCTTGTAGTAAGATTTTCTATTGGCATACTCAATGATAATCATCGGGTAGCCTGCCTGCCATAAAATGTGATTCATTAA
>JBBTAR010000048.1:0-4668 GCA_038044065.1 Nanobdellota archaeon | reverse complement strand
TGTGCGTTCTGTGAAGAAAGGCGGAGTGATTGGGGTTACTGCCACAGATACTGCGGCTCTGTGCGGTGCAGCGCCATCTGCTTGCCTGCGGAAGTACGGGGCGATGCCTCTGCATGGCAATATTATGCATGAGGTTGGAATTCGGATTCTTTTGAAGAAAGTGATTGAGGCTGGCGCACAGTATGATATTGCTTTGACGCCGGTTTTCTGCCACTCGACTGAACACTACATGCGTGTTTATCTGAAGGCAGATAGGGGAGCTGGCAAAACTAATTCTGTTTTGAAACAAGTTGGATGCTATGAGAACGCAGGCCCCCTGTGGCTGGGCAGGCTCTGGGATGAAAAATTAGTTGATGCGATTTACAAACTATCTGCAAATAATAAAACTATAACAAGCGGTACAAAAAAACTTCTCCATTTGATAAAAGAAGAAGCAAAAGTAGATGCTTTCGGTTACTTTGACATTGCAACAATGAGCTTAAAACAAGTGCCAAAGCTTGCGGATGTTATTAGCAATCTGAAAGCAAAAGGATTTTCTGCATCAAGAACACACTTCAGCCCGACCGGGATTAGGACTAATGCGAAAAAGATTTTATAAGAGAAAAATTAATTAGTGCCCTTGTCAACTTCCAGCTTTTCCAGAGTCTTTGCCAAGCCAAGCTTGTCGATAATTTCCTTATACCTGTTTCTGATTGTTACTTCAGTAACTCCGACAACATCTGCTATTTCGCGCTGAGTCCTTTTCTCGCCAGTCATTAAGGAAGCGACATAGAGTGAGGCTGCTGCGAGGCCGACTGGCCCTCTTCCGGAAGTCAGCTCAATATTCTGTGCCTTCTTCAGGATTTCAACTGCTTTCGTCTGTGTTGAGGAGTTGAAGTTCAGCTTGTTTGCAAACTTTGGTATGTAGTCAGCAGGCCCAGAAGGCAACAGCTTGACGCCAAGGCTCCGCGCAATAAACCTGTAAGTTTTTCCTACATCTCTTTTATTTGCACCTGTGATTTTGCAGATTTCATTTAGTGAGCGAGGCAGATTGAAACGCCTTGCAGATATGTAAACTGCGCCAACGACGACAGACTCCATTGATCTTCCGCGGACAAGTGTCTTTCTTACTGCAAGATTATAGATTCGCGCAGCTTCTTCTTCAATTGATGAAGGAATATTCAGCAAAGAGCAAACTCGTTTTAATTCAATCAGCGCATATTTCAGGTTTCTTTCCAAAGAAGTTGAAGACCTGTTGTGCCATTGCCTCAAGCGCAGCATCTTTCTTCGCTGTGCGCCAGGGAGATTGTAAATTTCAGAAGAAGAGCCTATCTGTGTTCCTGTTCCCATGTCTGCTTTTGTGAAAGTAGCTGGAGCGCCTGCACGCCTTCTGTCAGTATCTCCGTCTTCAAAGTCGCGCCATTCTGCGCCGGTATCTACATGGTTTTCATCCAAAACAAAACCACAAGCCTTGCATGTTACTTCGCCGCGCTTTTCATCAACTGTTAAATTTATAGAATTGCATTCCGGACAACGCTTAACCATTTCAACCATTTTTTTATCACCTGTTAGACTTATGAAAAAACGGCATGCCATTTTTCCATTCTCGAACCTAAGTAACTACGAGTTCGAGTTAACTAGATTTTATTAACTAGTCTGCGATTGTTTTATAAAACTTTGTTACATTTGTTGTATATATTGCTATGTTTCTACTGGCGCCCAGTGGTGCGGTTTTGTTTTTCAAATCTGCATAAGCTTTAAAAGAATTTTGTAATTTTTAAACTAAAAATATGTTTAAATATTTTTGTTTGCACAAAGATATGCTTCGCAAACTATTTTAACCACTTGCGCGAATGCTTTTTATGGACAAGGCCAGCGCGATTAGAAAAGCCGGAATGATTAATTCTAAATCTCTTGCTGAAACTATCAGATGTTTTAGAAATTTTAAAACAGAAAAAGATGTTGCGCTTTTTCTGAATAAGCAAATTAAAAAAAGAAAAGCGAAGTTGGCATTCCCAACAATCATTGCATTTGGAAAAAATGCTTTTGAACTGCACCACAAGCCGGCAAAAGCAAAAATAAAAAGAGGCTTCCTGCTTTTTGATTTCGGCGCAAAAGTTTCAAGCTATTGTTCTGATTTTTCAAGGACTTTTTTTGTCGGCAGGCCTTCTGAAAAAGAAAAGTTATTGTACGAAATAGTCCGCAGGGCGCAGGAGAAATGCATCAGAATGCTAAAAGCAGGAGTTATTGCTTCTAATATCGATCACGCAGGCGTTATTGCGCTTGGAAAGTATTCCCCGACGCTGAAACATGCAATTGGGCATGGCGTTGGAAAGAAAGTCCATGACAGGCCTGCCATTTACTCGCGCTCCTGCGATGTTTTGAAAGCAGGAGATATTATTGCAGTAGAGCCTGGCATTTATATGAAAGGCAAGCTTGGAATTAGGATTGAAGATACTGTTCTCATAAAAAAGAAGGGCTATGAAGTGCTGACTAAGTTTCCGAAGAAGCTGATTTGCTTAAAATAGCTGAATAATTATTTAGCAACTAAAACTGCATTAACCAAGCCATCCAACCGCCAAATCGGTTGACGCTTTTGTCGTATTCAGCGAAGCTGAATACAACTAATTACTTTGCTACTAAAATAGCATTAACCAAGCCATCTCGTGTTGGCCTGCTTGTAATTCTTGCCAAGCCGTCCTCTGTTTCTACAACTGCGCCTTTTGTAACTATATTCATTCTTACAAAGTGCCTGTTTGCAGGGTTTTCTTTTACTGTGAGAATTTTTGTTTTCTTGAACTTGCCTTTTCCAAGCATTAAGTTGGCGTGGCTGACTGCAATTACCTGAGTAATCTGCGAGCCTCCTCTTGTTCTCTTTGCCCGCTTTACTGTTTTTTCAGAAACTTTCGGATTGGCTGGGTCTGCTCCTATCTCAGAAGCCCGTTTTACTTTGTCTGGCCAGAACCTTCCGCCAGTTGCTTTTTTCCCCTGTCTTCGTGCTTTCCAAATACCCATTTTTGCTTAATAAACTGCAACGCAAACAAATCTGAGCAAAGCTCAGATGGTCCTGCTGAATTTATTCAGCCTGGAAATGACCAGCAAATGCCGGCATTTGCGCTGCCATATACTGTTGCCTTATTTTATCGCTTTTTAAACCTTTTTAAGCCGGCACTAGCTATTTAAAACTATATTTTTTTATGCAGGCATGCTGGCCGCAAAATTAGTATTAATTAACCCCGCTGGCAGAATTCTTTTGCAATTGCGAAGCAAAAAAGCAAAAGAGGGTGGAAAATGGTCTTTCTTTGGCGGCAGAGTTGACGATGGCGAAACTCCCAAGCAAGCCATTATGCGCGAAATTAAAGAAGAGCTGAATTATGATGTTGATTGTTTTGAAATACTTGATAAGTCTCATGAGCGCATTTGGTTTATTATTAAAACTGATAAAAACATAAGCGAATTTGATTTGAATGATGGAGATGGCTTTGGATTTTTTGATTACGATGATGCTGTAAAACTGGACCTCACAGAGAACACGCGTATGATTCTGGAGAGGCATTTTGCCAACAGTAAGGTTTATATATGATTTTGAATTCGTTGAAGTATTCGGTAGTTGCCGATTAGGAAAAAAATGGATCCAGAAAGACCTCTAGATGCGTTAAACGCGGCAAGGAACAAAAGAGTATTAGTTGAACTAAAAAGCAAGCACCAGATTGTTGGCATCTTGAAAGCATTCGACATTCACATAAACACAGTTTTGGATGATGCAGAAGAAAGAGATGAAAGCGGAAAGACAATGAGAAAATTAGGGCAGGTCTTCATCCGTGGCGACATGATTGTAATAATCAGCCCATCTGCTTAATTAAAAAATGACTAAAGGAACATCTAGCAAAGGAAAGAGAAGCGGAAAACGCAACCACATACCGTGCAGAAGGTGTGGCAGGCCTAGCTACCACATGCAGAAGAAACAATGTTCTCATTGCGGATACCCTGATGCAAGGCTGAGAAAATACAGCTGGTTAAAAAAGCCTTATGGGAAAAGATAGTTAATTAGATATTATCCAGAGTTTCTTGGGATATGATTCTTAGCCAAGCCGGCTTTTCGTTGTTAGATAATATGTAATGCGAAGGTTTTTCCGGCTGTTTGTATTCGAAATCATAGCCAAATGAATGAAGAATTTCAAAAACATCTTGAGATACATAAGCATCTCCTTTGCGTATTTTATTAATTAATTCAATTCTGTATTTTGGATTTCTAAGTTGCTTTGGATGGACAAAATGTGCTGTTTTTAAATCGCTTGCTACTTCGTGCTTTGTAGTTTTTGAAGTAATGTCGCTTAAGAATTCCAAAGGCAATGGCATGACGCCCACGTCGTCAGGTTTGACTTCAAAACCATGGCCCGCCTGAGTACTGCCAATAAGCCTGCGGTAAACTTCTGCAGGTGAATCGCCAACATCTACTTCTGACATTTTATTACCTCTTGTATTTTTATCTTTAAATTGATTGCCATTTTTTAAGCATATGCCGGATCGCGCTCCACGCGCAAAAGGTATCTCAGCGATTGTATTTGATTGTCGCTGAGTTTTGGCGTGATGTCAAATACTTCGGGGCCGCAATTAACATCAGCAACGCGCTTGTCGCCTACTGTTGTTAAAGTCAAACCATGGTACTTTCCAGAGATTATGCCTTTT
>JBBTAR010000047.1:0-1373 GCA_038044065.1 Nanobdellota archaeon | reverse complement strand
TCTTTGACCCGGAGGGCCCTTTTTCCACATTTAGGGCATTTCTTACTCATTCCCTACTCCTTCCGCCCCTCTAAATAATTGTGTTCTCTCGAAGGAAGTGCTGATAACCTCCCTTCCAAAACCCTCCAGTTTCCCTTACCACCCGCCGTTCGTTTGTGTAAAACAGCTCTCCCCCAGTCTTTATTTCTCCATTCTTTACTTCCTGCCAGACAACGGGGTATCCTGGTTCGGGGATGAAGTTGCTTTCCATTTCCCATTCCTTTGTACATTCCTTAATTTTCATCTTGTTTTCCTTTCGCCCCTCCCGAGGCTGCTATCATACTCTAGCAGGTGCTACTACCAGGCTTTGATAAGCACCTTCCTCATTTTCGAGGTGAGGTGAATTGGCTCATCGAAACCGGCCATCTGATACCCTTCGAGGTATTCGATGGCCTCCTCAGGGCTCGAAAATAGTTCAAAATCAATTCCTAAATTTATACTCCCAATTGCCGCCTCAACGCGGTAACTCCTTTCATACCTGGCTTCCATCTCCCTACTCCTTCCGCCCCGCAGGGCATTAACTTGTTAAGCCTCAACTTGCTTGCCAATCTAAAATTAACTTGCTTGCCTCGTGCTCTGTCAGATTAAACCGTACACGGAAACTATGGCACGCTCTGATTAGATCAGTTCCCCGTAGGGTATCTAGGTAATCCATCATTTCCTCTGTCATCTCCTTACTCCCTTCACCCCTCCCGGGGCTAAAAATTAGATTATTGTCCCTCTAGATACTACAGCCCAAAAATTTGGGCAATTTTAATTTTTCCGTTTCTGGGTTGGCAACAAACCGCCCCTCCCAGGGCATTGAGAAATTTCTAGCTGCCAATCCTCTGGCAATAGCCCAGAGGTCTTATACGCTTCTATCCACCCTTGGAGGTGGGCCACTTGGGCTTGGGCCTTCTCGGCGTAGTAAATTGCCTCATTGAGTGCACGATATAGATCGTCTAGTTGGCTTAATTCTGCTAACGTTTTCATCTCCCTACTCCTCCCGCCCCTGGGGGCTGTTAAAAATTAGTCTTGTTTTGCCTGCTTCCAGACCTGCTCTACCTGAGCCCTGGCCTTATAGGCTTGCTCCCAAGCCTGATTTGCCTGAGTCCTGACCTGCTTCGCCTGCTTCCAGTCCTGCTCTGCCTGAATTCTGGCCTTATAGGCTTGCTCACATGCCTGCTCTGCCAGAATCCTGGCCTGATAGGCCTGCTCTAATGCCTGAGCTGCCTGCTCTAATGCTGTTTTTTCTCTTTCCCTCTCCATCTCCCTACTCCTTTCGCCCCTGGGGACTGTTAAAAATTAAGCTGTGCTTCTACCGGATTTGGTGCTCATCAATGAGTTCACCACCC
>JBBTAR010000046.1:0-2013 GCA_038044065.1 Nanobdellota archaeon | reverse complement strand
CAGCCAGACTATGCCTCATGGCCGCCCTGTTAGGTAAAAAAGCAATAACGCAGAGCTTGCCAACTCCGCGGATTGCTTTACATGAATTAAATAAAAAAGCAATAACGCAGAGCTTGCCAACTCCGCGGATTGCGTTCCATTCGCGGAAAGCAATCTCCCCAATAATAGCTACAATTTTAATAATGATGATGGTAGTTGCAGCTGCGGGCGGAATGTTTTTCTGGGTATCGCGAATTCAAGGGCAGCAGCAGGGAGGAGTTGAAAGTTTCCAGAGCAAGTTCTTCAAGACTGCTTCAACATCTGCGAATGTTTTGAAGACAAACTACAATGACACTACGCAGGTACTTGATATTTTTGTGCAAAATACCGGCAACAATCCAATCCAAGTCTCAAACCTTACAACATACCCCACAACAGAATGGATTGTTTTAGATTCTGGCCAAAACTCAATATGTTCTGGCAATTGGGGCAATAGCGGTACGGCTAATACTGGCCCGAAGTGCAATGCTGGCTGTGGCGGGGCAAATATTGAAATTGGCCAGATAAAACAAATAACTTTGAATTTTACTAATAGCAGTACGTGCCTAATACGAAGCCAGCCAAACAGCTCAAGAATATCATTCACAATAGATTTCTCTGGCCTGACAACTGTCGGCGGAAGTTTTGATAAGTAAGCACTATATTCGTTGTTTGTTATTGGTTTTCGGTTATTAATTATTTATTCTATGGCTACTGCGCGATATAACAAATAACCGCGCACTTATTGCTAAAAACAAAATTAACAATTAATTAACAAAATAAAAAGAAAGATACCAATGTGTTTGGATTTGCAGAGATTCTATGAAAAAATGCATTAGCATTTTTTCATCCCTCGAACTTCAGTTCGAGTTATTTCAGCTTGCTGAAAATCTGCAGCGCTGTTGCTATCGCGCCAATCAACACGAGGATAAAGGCAATTACGCTGAAGATTATGTTTATCCAGCTAACTGCAGTTGTTACTGTCGGTACCAGCGTTCCTACTGTTGTTAACACTGCTGTCAATAACAAGAATACCGCACCGCTTGCAATGTAGCCTAACTCTTTCCTCAACTGGTCTACATAGCCGCTGTATTTCAATAATGCTAATCCTAACAGCAAGCCAACGCCTATTCCTAGTGTTCCTTCCAAAAAGGCCATTACGTTCCCTCCTTTAGACTAGCTTAGTGGTGTGGGGTATAAATAATTTTTACTTTCCGCAGAAGTGGTGAATTTCTATTGCAAACAAAAGGTTTATATTCTAAGACTATAGTCTTACTATAGTCATCGAAAAAGCTATGAAAGTCAAATTAAGAAAACAGCCAGGCCATCACAACAGGTACGAAAGTTACGTGATAACAATACCAAAAGAAATAATAGAACGATGCCATTTGAAAAAGCAGAAGTTTGTTGAGCTGGAAACTGATTTTGTCGGAAATATTACTATTAAGCCGTCCGAATAATTATTTCAGGCAAGCTCCGCCATCACAGCCTTTTGCACATGCCTTTTGTTCGCTGTTAAAAATGCCATTTACGCACAGGCCTTCCATTACGCTGTCTTTTGTCGGGCAATAGTCTGCATGGGTTTTTGACTTTCCTTCTGCGATTGCAAAAGTAATCCCTTTTGTAAATATATTCTTGCCATCTGAATCTGCGCAGTTGCCCTGTGCAGTCTGGCCTGTCAGCGAGCCGAACCTGTCTGACTGCTGTGAAACTAAAAAGAAAACGCCAACTAATATGATGACTAAAACAACTCCTCCTAGTATTTTCAAATCTGCCATGAAATTAAGACAAAGTATGAATATTAAAATCTTGTCATTTCATTCCAATTAAAGATTAACTGACAGCAGTCAGCTTTATCTTGCCATTTCATTCAAATAAAAGATTAGCAAATAGTGATTTGCTTTATCTTGCGATACTATGGCACTTAAAACTTAACTATGTTCTGCCACAACTGTAACCCAGTTGACATGTTAATCGTATTTGGCAAAGCCAAAT
>JBBTAR010000045.1:0-8830 GCA_038044065.1 Nanobdellota archaeon | reverse complement strand
GACATCATTGACGAAAAAAGTTTCTGCATAAATTCATTCTGGACAGCTTTTTCATGCTCGTGCTTTTGTTTTTCTAAATCTGTTTCAGTAACACAAGCGGAACTTTTTGTTCCGCTGTGCCCCGCTGAGCTTCGCTCAGCTTGGGTTTCTTTTGTGCAGTGCGGGCATATCATACGCGTTTCAAAATTCCAAAATATATAAACCTTATTCACTACGCGTAATTACTAATTCTATCTTCCGCACGCAGAACCGCAAGCCCCATCGCATGGACAGGCAAATCGCCTTACGCAGCCCTTTCTAGATGCAGTTGTATAAGATTTTCCACTTCCATAATTGCCTGTGCTTTGGCTTGAATACTGCGCCATGTTATTCTAACAATATTAAGATTTTTAAACCTCACTGTATGAAGATAGTAATGCTGTTCGACCTTGTAGAACTAATTTATATCGTGATTACAGTCGGAGCTCTTGGATTTATTTTTTCTGAAAATCGCAGGGCAATTACTGAGTTTGGAACTATTCTCGAGGAAGGCTGGCAAAGGCGGATTCTAACTGCAGTCATTGTCGCCGCGCCTGCGGTCATTCTGCATGAATTTGCACATAAATTTCTGGCACTTGCTTATGGTTTTACAGCGACTTATTCTGCCAGTTTATTTGGTTTGGCAATTGGCGTTGTGATGAAAATTATCGGGTTGGGTTTTGTATTTTTCGTGCCGGGATATGTTTCAATTTCTGGTGTTGGTTCGCAAATGAATTTCGGCTTGGTTGCGCTGGCAGGCCCACTGACAAACCTTGCCTTGTTTCTGATTTTCTCGGCCGTAATTAAGTATGATCTGCTTCCAGGGCATGCGCAGATTCTTCATGCAAGCAGGCAGATAAACTTGTGGCTGTTTATATTCAACATGATTCCATTGCCAGGGTTTGATGGATTTAAGTTTTTTGCTAGCTTATTCTGATGTCGCGTTAATGCTATCGAGCCGTGCGAAGATAGCATAACATGTGGACTGGGTTACAGTCCGATGGGTTTAAGTTTTTTGCAAGTATCTTCTAATTCAGAATTCAAAACTTGCTTCGCCAGTAGTCCAGCGAATCTTTAATTGTCTGCTCAATTGGGATTTCCTGTTTCCAGCCAGTTTCAGCATGTAGTTTTGTGCTGTCGCCGAAAATTATCAGCTCGTCTGTTGGGCGCAATAGGCTCTTGTCAATCAAAATCTGCGGTTTGGTTTTGCAAAAGCTGATTGCAGTTTCCAAAATATCTTTTATGAGGTATGCTTTTGCGCCGGAAATGTTGTATGCCTCGCCAGGCCTGCACTTCTCCAAAGCCAGATAAAACCCGCGTATCACATCGCGGACATCTGTTATGGCTCTGCGGGTCTGCAGGTTTCCAACTTTAATGACTGGATCCTGCTTTCCAGAATCTATTGCGGCCAGCTGCTTTGTGAAATCCGCACAGACGTCATTGGCTTTTCTCGGGCCCGTTGTGTTGAAAATTCTCATAGTGAAGCAATCAATGCCAAAATTTTTGTAGTATTGGTAGGCCAGGCCTTCCTGTGCAACTTTCGTAACGCCATAAGGATGCAAGGGTTTTAATTCATGGCTCTCTTTGACAGGCACTTCGTCCGGCGTAACAAAGCCATATTCTGCAGACGAGCCTGCAACTAACGTCCTGCAATTTAATTTCAAATCTTTAATTATTTCAAAAATATTTATCGTGCCGATAACATTTGTTTCTGTTGTTAGGGCTGGCTCTGCCCACGAAACTGTTGGGTAGGACTGCGCAGCAAGATGATAAATATGATGTGGTTTTACTTTAGAAATTATCTCTCTCAGCTTTTCTTTGTTTCTGACATCGCACTCTATTAAGTTTGCTTTGTGCTTTATTTCAGATACTAAATTTACCGAGCCGAAAAATATGCCATGCACTTCGTGCCCTTTGGCATGAAGGTAGTCAACGAGGTGCGAACCCATGAACCCGCCAGCCCCTGTGATAAAAACTTTCAAGCTCTCCATAATGTTATTGTGTTAAGAAATCTTTTAAAGTTTAGTGTTTTGTGATGATGCATGGCACTGACGCAGGCGGTAATTTTGGTGGGCGGACTTGGAACGAGATTAAAAGCAGTTGTCAGCGATGTGCCAAAGCCGATGGCACCAATAAATAACGCGCCTTTTCTAGAATACCAAATTAATTACATCAAATCGCAGGGAATAAAAGAAATCATTTTAGCAACACACTACATGCATGAAAAAATTGAAAACTATTTCAAAGATGGCGCGAAGCTCGGAGTGAAAATAAAATATTCGCGCGAGCCAGAATTATTAGGCACGGGAGGCGCGCTGAAACTAGCGCAGAAATTTATAAATGGAAAATTCCTTCTCGCAAACGGTGATACTTATTTTAACTGCGAATTAAACACAATAGAAACATGCCATGAGAAAAGCAAAGCAATAGGCACAATTGCTCTGGCCAGCGTTTCAGATACAGAAAGATTTGGTTTGGCGATAACAGATTCTAATAATAATATAGTGAAGTTTGTTGAGAAAGGCCAGCCGATTCCTGGAGAAAATAAAATTAACACAGGTATCGTTATGCTTTCACCGGAAATATTTGACTATATTCCGGAAGGAAAAGTATCTCTCGAAAAAAATATTTATCCAAAATTAATTGCCGAAGGAAAGCTTTTCGGTGTTGCAATGCCTGGCAGGTTTATAGATATAGGCCTGCCTGAAAGCTATGAAGAGTTTAAGCAGCTGGCAAAAACATTATGAATTATTTTATTTTCTCAGCAATTAATTTTTCGTATTCTTTTTCAAGCCTGCCGGCTATTTCATCCCAGGCATAATTCTTTGCCAGCTCAAGCGCGGACCTTCCGAATTTTTCCCGCAGTTTTTTGTCAGACAGGAGAAGTTTTAATTTCTGCTCAAGTTCTGCCAGGTTATTTTTTTCAAAAACAAAACCGCAGTCCCCAACAACATGAGGCATGCCACCAGAGTTTGATGCAATCACTGGCTTGCCCTGCGCAAAAGCTTCTATCAGGGAAATCCCAAATGCTTCATAGTCCGATGGCATTGCTAGCACATCGCAGGCAGCGAGAGCATCAATTTTTTCCTGCTCTGAAACTTCGCCAGTAAATAAAACTTTGTCTTCTACTTGCAGTTCTCTGGCGAGATTTTCAAATTCCTTTCGATATCCGCCGTCTGGGCCTACGAAAACAAACCGCGTATCTGAAAAGCCCTTTGCGATTTTTATTATTTTATCAAAACCCTTGCTTCTGTGAATTCTTCCAAGGCACAGCACAATATTTTTTTCATTTATTTTGTGCTTTGCGCGGAAAGTTTTGCCATCACGCGGTTCGATATATGATTTATGTATGCCTGGCGGCAGAATTATTATTTTTTTTGCATTTATTTTAAATTTTTTTTCAAACCATTGCTGTTCTGCAAGTGTCTGCACAATCAACCTGTCTGCAGACCTCAGCAGGAGCGGACCGAGCGTGCTGTCAAAAAATCGTATGGCTCTGTTGAGATTTTTATTGCGCACAGAATCTGGATACTCTGGCCAGTGTGTTGATAGCACAACTGGAATTCCGCGCAGGCGCGCAATAAAAATTGCCAAATTATAGAACTGCCTGTATGAGTGAATGTGGAGTATGTCATATTTTTCTTTCATTAAGTGCAGGAATAGCCCCGGGAAAAAAGGCGAGAAATAACTGTATTTGAACCAAGTTGGAAATCTTCGTATATTAATTCCTTCAAAAACCTCTGTCCTGGTTTTTAATCTGCCTTCGTGTGTTGAATCTGAAACTAATATTGATGCGCTGTGCCCTCTTTTTATAAATTCCTTGCTCTCGTAATACATATGATTCTCCATTCCGCCCTTGACTGGCCAAAAATGCGCACATATTTTGGCTATTCTCATTTTGCGTTACTCCTACATTGCAAAATGAGTCCGCAAAAATCTATTATTTTTGCGATATTCATCTTAATCCCAGTAACTCCTTGTATTTCGGCTCAAGATATTTCCAGACAATATTTTCATTTACAAAACCCTGCGCTTTTTCAATGCTTTTAATCTGCATTTCTTTCAGAAGGCTTTTATTTTCTATTAATTTTAGCAGATACTTTTTCAGCGAAGCTAGATCATCAAAATCGTAAATAAATCCGTTTGCTTCGTGCTCGACTGCAGGACTGCCGCTGCCTATTTTTGTAGAGATCGGAACGCATCCGCGGGCCATACCTTCCAAAAGCACAATGCCGAATGCTTCTGTGCCTGGCTGGCTAGTAAGACAGACAACTTTTGAACAGTCAAAACCGCGCAGAACATCATCGTAAGACAGCTCTCCAGTGAAAATAACATTTTTTTCAATGTTTAATTGCCTTGCCAGCTGTTCGAGCTCAGCTTTGTAGCCCCTATCCGCACCCATAATGAGAAAAATAACTTCAGAATGTTTTTTTACAATTTCCGGAAGGGCTTTCATCACCTGCTCCTGCCCTTTGTATTTGACAAGCCTGCCAAGCTGAGCAATCACAAACTTTTCTTTTAGATTGTATTTTTTTTCAAAATCTTTTTTATCTATTTTTTTGAAACGTTCCGCAGGAATTCCATCAGGACAGTAGAAAACTTTTTCCAAATTTGGAAAATACAAAGGCATCCATGTTGTTTTCTGTGAGCCGTTGCAGTCTATTATTCCATCATACAGCCTGTTTACTGTGTTTTTTTCAAAAAACCGATAAACACCGCGCAGTATCTTTATGTGCGTGCCTTTGTTTTCATTTGCGAGGAAAGGGCCGTGAGGAAAATTCACTATTTTTAATTTCGGGCGCAGAAGTTTCAGCAGGAAAACAGCGAGATCCTGCTGTGGAAAGCCAATGCTGTGGACATGCAGGATGTCAAGATCTGCTTTTAATAAATCGAAAATCATTTTTTTGTTCCAGCATAAGTAATATCTGTACCGAAATGCAGTTTCATAGCGATGGATGTGCATGCCATTATGCAATTCGCGCTTTTTTTCTACAATAACGCCATCCTTCCTATCTGAAGTAAAAATATGGACTTCGTGCCTGCTGGCCAGCTCTGACGACCAGTAAAACGCCTGGTTTTCAGTCCCATCCCTGAATGGGTAAAAATAAGTAGTTAGCACGCCTATTTTCATGCAAATTAACACGGCAAAAAGCTTATAACCCTTTTTTTTAAAAAACTTAAATAGCTTGCGGTTTTCATCTTGTGAATGCTATCAATACTGCTGACCTCATTTAAAGAACCCAATATTGATAAAGCGATAAAAGCTATTCTTGAGCAGGAAATTACTGAGAATTATGAGTTGATTGTTGCTGCGCCTGATGAAGAAACTGAAAAATTAGCTGCGGAATTCAAGAAAACTTATTCACAAGTAAGATATTTCAAAGATCCCGGCAAAGGCAAGTCATTTGCGCTGAATCTGCTTTTCAAGGAGGCAAAAGGAGATGTTCTGATTCTTACAGACGGCGATGTCATTGTTGGAAAAGATTCAATCAAAAACCTGCTGAAGCACTTTTCTGACGAGAGAGTCGGCGTTGTGAGCGGCAGGCCAGTGTCATCAAACCGCAAAGACAATATGCTGGGTTTCTGGTCACATCTTTTGCTGGATGCAGGTGCGCATTCAATAAGAAAGGAAATGTTCGAAAGCGGGAAATTCCTCGAAGCGTCGGGATACCTGTTTGGCATGCGGGCAGGAATAATTAATGAAATACCTCTTGATGTTGCAGAAGATGCAATGATTCCTTATTTATTCTGGCAGAAAGGCTACCAAATAGCTTATGCTGAGGATGCGCCTGTTTATGTGAAAAACCCAGGTAATTTTTCAGATTTTGTAAAGCAAAGGGTGAGGACTGCCAAGGCGCATGAGAAGCTGGCATGGTATGTTCATGATTTTCCGAAAGTAAAATCTTTTACAAACGAAGTGATGATGGGCTGGCACCGCGCGCTATCCTATCCAAAAACGCCCAAGGAATTTGCATGGACGCTGGCACTATTCCCAGCAAGGCTTTACATCTGGGCCTGCGCGCATGCAACAAGGTTGGGCAAGAAATATTATACTGATGCGTGGGATAAGGTTGAAAGCACGAAATAATCACATTACAAAACTTTTTCTGGTGCAGATTAAGAATTTTTGAAATAGTTTTCCCAAAAGTTTTTTCCAAGCAGGGAATTTTTCCAAACCAGAGAATATTTCTGTTAGTTTATATTTCGGGGCTTTTATTTTAAAATCTCTATGATTTTTTTCGCTTCAGCTTTGCCGCGTAATTTTCCAATAATAATTCCTTGCAGTTTATCCGGAGGCATGCCTCTGAACTGCTGTTTCAGATTTTCAATTTCTTCTTTCAGCTCCTTGTCTGTCAGCTTCACAAACTTTTTTTCCAATTCGAAAACAGTTTCACCTTTGGCGATGCCGGTGAAAATTTCCAGGACTGCTTCTTTTGCGATTTTGCCCGCGTCTAATAAGCCAAGAACTAATTCGAATTCCTTATCTGAGAAGAAAATCTCTTTCCCAAGTTTTTGTTTTGCCTGCGATTCAGCTGATAATATCGCTGAGGCAATTGCATTTGCCTGGGTATTTTTTAATTTATCTGCCAGATGTTCGAATAAAGGTAATTTTTCATCGCGTATTATTTGTTTCGCCAGATCCTCCGATAATCCAAGCCTTGTGAATCTTTTTTCTTTCTGATCAAAAGGCTCAGGCAGTTTTATTTTTTCAATTTCGTTTTTGTCAAGATAAATCAATGGAATGTCTGTCTCGGGATACATTCTTGCAGCGCCAGGCATCGGGCGCAGGAATTTTGATGCCAGATCTTCTTTTATGTTTCTTACGTGAGATTCTAATTTATTTCCTGATTTTACTTCTGCAAGTTGGCGTTCTGCTTCTTTTTCAGCAATCTGCGGCATTCTTGCCAGTTCCTGCACTCCTTTTAGTTCTACGCGCGGATGCCCGCGGACTGAAACATTCAAATCCTGCCTGATTGTGCCGATTCCGCGCATGACTTTTCCTGTTGCACGGAGCAATGAGCCGAGTTTCTCTGCGGTTTCCCTGGCCTGCTCTGGCGTTTTTATATCTGGCTCTGTGGCTATTTCAATTAATGGAATTCCAAGCCTGTCGAGCCTATATGTTACTGAGTTTGGAGTTTCAGCAGTCCTTCTTGCAGAATCTTCTTCTAAGCAGATAGTTGCTATTCTGACTTTTCCGAAACTAGTTTCAAGGAAGCCGCCCGTAGCAATAAGAGCAGTCCTCTGAAAGCCTGAAGTATTCGAGCCATCCACAACAGTTTTTCTCATTACCTGAACTGTTTCTGGGAATGTGCAGTGCAGCATTTTCGCAACAGTCAGTGCTATTTCCAAGGCATCTTTGTTAATTTCATGCGGAGGCTCTTCATCCAATTCAACCTGGCATGTTGTGTCTGCGTAAATCTCATAGAAATAAGTTTTCTGCTTCTTTTTTTCAAAAATAGCAGCAACATCTATCTGGCCTGTTTCTCCTGCGATTGGCCTTAGCTGTCTTTCAACAACCTGGTGCGGAGGCTCAAGCCTTAATTCAGATGCATCTTCGCAGAAGAGCTTATGCGTGGCTAGCTGTTGGTGAACTTCCAAGCCCATTTTCAAGCCTATTTCTTTGTAATTAATCATAGTACTTAATGCAAGATGCGGATATAAAAGAGTTAGGGTTCTTGCTGTTTGCAAAACCATGTGGCTGGGTGTACATTTGTCTGCTAGATAGGTTTTTAAACAAAATATTAAATAAAGCGCAATGATACCCGCATCAGAAGCATTTGAAAAAATTGAACATGAGTACGAGCAGCACCCCGAAGGCTGGCGCCTTTATATTGGGCTTGATTCCGGCAGGCAGGCAACAGTTTATGCTTTCCACGGCGATTGTGCGTGGACTATCAAATACCCGAAGTTTGGAATGAACGGGCTGGCAGGCAAGGTGAAAGTTGAAGAGGACGAGCTAATCCGCGAAATTGCGGAAGATCCGATGTCTTTTGGCCTGCGCATCATAACACGCCATGTGTTTGAAATGCTAATGCAGCAAGGCAGGGAAAAAGTTACAAAACAAGTGAAACCAGTTTCAGCTAAAGAAGTTGGGAAAGGAGCGGAAGATAGCAATAATCGCGGCTTCATGAGCGGGCCATTTACTCACGCGCAAAGCCCGATTGCGCCGATTTCTGCAAGCCAGCGTGATTTAGAACAAAAGCTGAAAGAATCTCTGAAACATTTAACTGATGGAATGTATGTTTAATCTGCCAGAGCCTTCGGGAACAAATTCAAAGCAATATCTTCTGTTATTGGCATCAGCTCTGCGCTCTCAATGTTTTCATAAAATCTGTGCTTGATGTCCGCCAGCAATTCCTGCATCACGAAATGCCCTTCCGCAGCTGCCCAGAAATAAATTTCCGGCTTATGCGCGCTTCTGAATGCCAATCGTATGTTATTTGAGTTGTTTATATATTTCCTGACTTCTTTTTCAACACCTGCTGTGAAATGCCTGAATTGCAGTTCGACAAGGAACTGGGCCAGCCCGATTTTCTTGTGCCGAACAAACGGAACAAACTGTGTTATTACGCCTTCATCAACAAGGCGGCGGATGTGATTCCGAGTTGTTTCCAGAGATGCGCCGACAGCTTTGCCTATATTCTGGTACTTAGCAATTGCGCTTACTTCGTTTAGATAATAAAGGATTTTTTTGTCAAGACCATCTAATTTCAATATTTTTTTCTCATCAGTTTTTTTTGCAGGGCGCCTGTAATTCAAATTCAAGCTGTGAAAAAGCTGGTAATCTGATTTTATCTGCCAGTTCATCAGC
>JBBTAR010000044.1:0-1727 GCA_038044065.1 Nanobdellota archaeon | reverse complement strand
ATTTTTTCATAAATCAATTTAAAACAAAAAAAATGCAAAAGAAGCATAATGGGCGAGAGTAGCAGTTTAGTCCAGTTCACATTAATTTTTATATTATCTTGCGAGTAGTTTTTTATGGAAAAGCTCGGCATAGTCATCGCAACAGAAGCATCTCCGTCTGTCTCGGAATTTTCTTTTGTAATCCAGAACAATAAAGTCAGGAGAGGTGAATTCGTCTCAGTGAAAACAGACGACGGGTTTGCAATAGCGAACATACAAAACATAGTAAAGTCAAACATGTATTTTGAATCCGCAGGAGCAGTCCAGGAATACAGCAGGCAATCAGACATACACTCTGCTTTTCCGGTAAAAGAATGGGAGCACACCATTGCCGAGGCAAAAATCCTTGGGACTTATTCTTCAGCTGGTTTGTTGGGAAGGCCTGCCATCCCTCCGTGCCCCGGCGCAGAAGTCAGCGAGATTGAAACTTCTGTGCTGAATAAATTCCTCGGGCTGGACCAGGAAAAAGGAATTGAGCTCGGCGAGGTGCAGCAGCATAATCTGAAAGCAAAGTTCAACCTGACAAAAATGCTCCAGAAACATCTCGCAGTCCTCGCGATGTCCGGCGCTGGAAAATCTTATGCAGTTTCAGTTTTGGTTGAGGAATTATTACTGCGCCCGAACGAGCATGGAAGGGTTGCTGTCCTGATAATTGACAACCACGGGGAATATTCCAGCTTGATTTCAGACCCGCAGTTGAAAGATAAAATTGAAGTAATTGATGCGTCTGAGATAAAAATCGGCGTGCCTAATATTTCTGCGAAAGTTTTTGCACAGCTCTGCCCGTCAATGAGCGCGACACAAGTGCGGGAATTGAACAAAGTTATGGACAATCTGCGCGGCGAAGGGACTTTTGATGTGGAAAAAATAATTTCTGCAGTTGAAGCTCTTGAGATGAAGGAAAATGTTTCCGCGCCTCTGCTGGCATGGCTTTACGAAATAAAATCAATGGGAATTTTTACAGAAGCGGACTATCCAAATTTTGATGGCCTGCTGAAGCAGGGCTCTGCAACTATTCTTGATTTCAAAAATGTTCTTGATCTGAGGCAGAAGCAAATGGTAGTTGCTTATATTTCAAGAAAATTATTTAATCTGCGGAGAAAAAATTCTGCCCCGCCATACCTGGAAATAATTGAAGAAGCGCACAACTTCTGCCCGGAAGGCGCGAGGTCTGAAAATGCGCTGAGCAGAAGCATAATTGAAACGCTGGCCAGAGAAGGGAGAAAGTTCTACGCAAACATTTGCTTAATATCTCAAAGGCCTGTGCAGTTATCAACAACTGCGCTGTCGCAGTGCAACACACAAATTATTTTGCGCGTGACAAACCCATATGACTTGGATCACATAAAAAAATCAGCAGAATCAATCACACAGCAAACGCTGGAGATAATTTCCTCCCTGAAAGTCGGCGAGGCTTTGGTAATCGGGGAAGCAGTCAACCATCCTGTTTTTGTCAAAATCAGAAAGAGAAAGAGCAAGGAAAGCCACGGGGAAAAACTAGAGGACTATGCAATTAAGTTTGAGAAAGCGAATGAAAAATTAGCATCGGGAAAAGATTTTATTTAGCGAGATTGAGCAAAGCGAACTGCCGCTTTTCTTTTGGATTTCGTGGAGCCTTTTCTTTTGCAAAAGACAGGGCCGTACTTTGAGAAAACAAATACGAAGCTGGCGAGTGGGAAGGAGTTTAT
>JBBTAR010000043.1:11540-13366 GCA_038044065.1 Nanobdellota archaeon | reverse complement strand
AAAAAAGGAAGGTAAAATATGGCTACTGAGAAAAAAACAGAGAAAACAACTGTAATTAAAAAAATTGGAAATCTCGAAGTTCTGGACAGGGATTACAGAATTGCATATGATTTTGCAACAGAAGTCATGAAAAAATTCAAGGGAATTGTAAAAAGCATAATACTTTTCGGCTCTGTTGCAAAGCGCGAAGCAACACCATCTTCTGATATTGATATAGTCATACTTGTCGATGATGCTTCAATTAAGTGGGACAGGGAAGCTATTGCATGGTATCAGGAAGAGCTCAAGAAAATTGTAGGCAAAAAAGATGAAAAAGAAAGGCTCCACATAAACACAGTCACTCTTTCGAGCTTCTGGGAAAATATAATGGTTGGCGAGCCAGCCTCGATAAACATCCTGCGCTATGGCATTCCAATTCTCGATCCAGGGTTTATTATGCCTCTTAAATTTCTGCTCTATCAGGGAAAAATACGCCCGAGCCAGGAAGCAGTCTACAACTGCGCAGGCAGAGTGCCATGGCATATGTTCCGCGGAAAAATAAAAATCCTCGGCGCAATTGGCGACTTTTACTGGGCATTTGTAGATTCAGCCCATGCGCCTTTGATGCAGGCTGGCCAGATACCTCCAAGCCCAGAGCATGTTCCGGAATTATTAGAAAAAGTTTTCGTTGCAAATAAAAAATTAGACAAGCAGTATGTTGATTGGTATCGGGAAATGTATGCTCTGGCACACAGCATAAAAAATAATGAAATAAGCAATCTTCCTGGAAGAGCTTATGACTTGTGGCTGAGGCGCAGTGAAGAATTTACGCAAATGATGATGAAACTGCTGGAAAGCGAGAAGCCTTCGCATGGCTATCATAAAATAAAAGATTAGACTAACTAATAGTTAGCTAATTAAAAAATAAATTAGGCTTCTGTGCGTATTTGGTATGCGTCGCCCATATGCCTGTTTGCTACGTAATCTTCAACGCCTGCTTTTTCAGCGCCAAGAGTCAGTGCAGATTTTTTTGCTGCAAGCTTGAACAACGGCATCATTGTTGCCTGAAGGGCTAATACGAGCATTTGCGGTTCAAGCCCATCTATGCTTTTATTTGCATATTCTATGAATTCCTTGCCGAAACCATAGGCAGTTAATGCTGCGGAATTGTACGTCTTTAGTTTTTCTTTTAATTCTTTTTCCTTTTTGGCAAGCTTTTCCTTCAGTGCAAGATCGCCATTGCGCTCCTGTGCCTCTTTTATCTGCAAGTATTGCATGATTGCGCCTTCATAGCCTTCGCCTTCTTTTAAGGCATCAAGCATTGTCTTTTTGGCATCAGCAGGCAAGCCTGCAAAGTCAAGCTTGTCAATTAGCGAGCCGGCTTTCCATGCATCGAGCTTTGCTCCGAATCTAGCTTCAAAGTCAGACTCAAATGCCTTTTTTGCCAGAGCAGATTTTTTATCTGCTGGCATGCCAACATATATTTTTTTTGCAATTTCATGCATAAACGCACTGACATACCTTATGGCGTTTATATCTTTGCCAGATAATATCTGTGCAACGGCATTAGAACATTTAGTGATGTCTGTTTCGTTCACGCCAAGAGCTTCGTAATACCAGCCAAGATTTTTTTCATAATTTTCAGCAAGAGTTTTTGCATGTGCCTGAGATTCTGAGTCTTTGCTATCAGATAATCTGCTTATTGCCTGCAAAGTTCCGATAGGGCCATTTATTGGGTTAGTTACAACTGCTTCCAATCCGTTTTGCACATCTTTGTTTAATGTATTCCAATCAAAAGTAGGAGGTATTTCAAGTGCTGGAGCTGCTGGAGCTAGACTGGGAGCAGG
>JBBTAR010000043.1:4454-11440 GCA_038044065.1 Nanobdellota archaeon | reverse complement strand
GTTGGAGAAGGTGCTGGGGATACTTGTGGTTGTGGTGCTGGAGCTGTCGCAGGTATTTGAGCAGGAGGTGCTTGCGGTTGATTTTGTTTACGTCTCGCCATGTTTCCTCTTTAGTTTTATGTAGCTTTTTGAAGCTATTTATTTACTATATAGTTATGTATATGGTAGTATATAAAGCTTTCTATATAGCAATCCTTCGTAAATAAGCATATCTTGGGCGCAGGAGTGCTGTTTTTGCCTTTAAAAAGCCCATTTAAAAGGCAAGCTTGCCATAGGTTAACTTTATAAGATATTGATTAGTATTTCGCCTATGGCAGCGCAAATGCCGGCATTTGCTGGTCATTTTTTTGTGCTGCAATGTGTGAAATAAAAAATGGCAAGTAAGAAAACATACCAAGCTTCTACAGATGCTAATAAATATACTACGCCTGCTGATCTGGCACCAATGCCGGAAGCAAGCCAGGGCATGCCTCCACAGCTAACGCCGCAACAGCAGGCAGTCCTTGCGCAGAAAGCAAAGGAATTTTTAGACTCAATCAAGAACAAGGCAGATGACTTTCAGAAGGAAATCACAACAAAATTCAAGAAAGAAACAATCGGATTAATCCTGTTGCCGCCAAGGCCAGTTCAATCATGCCTTAAGTGCGGTTCAAACACAGTAAAAGTACTGGATGAGTTCAAAGGGCACTGCACAACCTGCAATTCTGACTTTAACACTTTAGACATGCTGATTTTGATGCAGTTCGAAGGCGCAAACCTTGAGGAAAAGTTCAAGAAAAAAGACGAGGCAGATATTAAAATTAAAGAAATAGCGCAGAAGAAACTTCCGCAGATAAATGTTTCAAGCGTTTTGCTTGACGAAGTTTGGGATATGTGCTTCAAAGGCAAATACGACATACTCAACCTGCTGACAATGGGCGTAATTCTTTACGACACTGGAATGGTGGGCGCACTAAAGGCATCTGAAATCCACAAGCGAATGGTTTTGCAGAAATTTGAAAAATATGTTGTTACTTATGCAATCGGCGGTTCCCTTGTAAAAGGAAGAGCTACAAAAGAATCAGACATAGATACTTTTGTTGTAATTGACGACACAGATGTTACAAGAATGACTGGCGTAGAATTAATTTCAAAATTAAGGGCAATAATTCTCGGCATGGCTTCAGAATCAGGCTTTGCTGCAGGTGTCGGCAATAAGATGAATGTCCAGATTTATGTTTTGACAGATATGTGGAATAATATCAAGACTGCTAACCCAGTAATTTTTACGCTGCTGAGGGACGGCATTCCTTTGTACGACCGGGGAATGTTTGCTCCGTGGAAACTTTTGCTGAAGCAGGGAAAAATAACTCCAACACCAGAAGCAGTTGATATGTATATGAAGTCAGGCAGGCAAATGGTTGACAGGACAAAGTTCACGCTGAGAAATATCGCAATGGAAGATTTTTTTTGGGCAACATTAACGCCTGCACAGGGCGCTTTGATGCTCATGGGCGTTCCTCCGCCAGATCCAAAAGAAACTCCTGCAATGATGAGAGAATACCTTGTCAAATCAGGACTGCTTGAAGAAAAATATGTAAAAATCCTCGAAGATATCCTGCAGTTGAGAAAAGATTTTGAGCACGGAAAGATAAAAGACATTGATGCAAAAACAATCGGCGAATACATGGACAACACAGAAAAATTCCTGACGCGATTGGATAAATTAATGGTGCAGATTGAAACTCAGGAAGTCAAGAAAGAATTGAAACAGCTGAATGAAAAACTAATTGATGACCTGTCAGCATCATTAAAGATGCTTGATGTGAAATTTAATTCAGATGATGTTGTAAAGCAGTTTGAAAAAAATGTTGTCGCCAAAAAGCTGGCCCACTCAAAGTATCTTGAATTAATTGGGCGCGTTGTTGCTCTGCACAAAGAAGGCAAGGGTGACAGGCGGGAGATTGCGTCTTTGGCTTTTGAGCAGGACCGGCTGGCAAAAGATGTTTTCGAACACATCCGCGCAGAAAAAGGAAAGAAAGTAGAGAAGTACAAAATTTCCGCGCACTATGGCGAGAACAAGAAAGCAGATATCTGGCTTTTGACTGACTCTGCATTTATTGTAATGGATACTGCAAAGGCAGACACAATGATAAGAAAGTTTGCAGTTGACAAGGACGGCTGTCTTGTAAAGGAAGCGCCATCTAACTTGAAGGAATTGAATGTGGTTGTTGAAAAGTTTGCAGGCACACCAACAACTCTGACAAAGTCAACAATTGATTCACTCAAAAAGATTTTAGCTGAAAACGTCAAGCTGGTTGTTGGTGCTTAATGATTAATGTATTTGTTTTTGTTAAAGGTGCATCTGATAAGTATAGCGATGTAATTAGCGGACTTGAGAAATTAATAAAACCAAAGCCAGAGTGTGGCGTTCGCATAGTGTATCAAAACCCTCTTATTGGAGAATATGATTCTGCCATGAAGTTAGAAGGTGATGATCTGACAGCAATTAGCAAATATTTATCTACAATTAGGTCTGTGGCGGGAGTAATCGATACAAAGACAGTAGTCTGCGTACCAAGCGAAGGCATGCCGGGCTTTGTTAGCGATTATAATGCGCAACCAGAATTGCCTGCTGCTGCCTAACTCGCGTTTTTGTTTTTGAATTTTGCCTATTGAATTTTTTGGCTGCTTCTTCAAATACAATACTCGGAGTGGGTTTGTGATAACTGTTTCTTTTGTAGCACGCTGCAAGCCACGCCGCACCATCTGCGGGCTGTCTGCCAGTGCCCTGCGTAATTGCTTTCTGCAGGCAGGCGTAAAACTCTGGCTTGAGGCGGAAATAATGCTGTGTACGCCCTTCGCAGGCCAGCATTTCATAAAACGGCTTGCCAGCCCTAATGCGCAAATAATTATTTAAGGCAACAGTGCTAAAAGCAATATCGAATAATTCTGCTATTTTTCCAGCAAGGTCTTTGCTACAAGCTGGTGCGTTTTCAAGAGCAACAGATGCAAATGCAGAATAGCGCACTGCGCGGTATGCCTCACTAACCATACTCCGAACTATGTCAGAAGCCTTTAAAACCTATTCAAAAACGAAGCTATAGCATAAGGCTTAAAAACCAAAAAATTAACAACCAATTACTAAAAACAGAGTATGATATGAAAGCGGTCGTAATGAATTACAGAGGTTCGCAGAAGGAACAGACAAACAACCAGATGATAATCAAAGCCGAAGGCATAGATAAAAAAGAAGATGCGGCAAAGCTTGCCGGCAAGACAGTGACGTATACAACTGAAAGCGGAAGGAAAATCACTGGAAAAGTTTCAGCAGCCCATGGAAACAAAGGTGCCGTAAGGGTTATTTTCTCAGACAAAGGACTGCCAGGGCAATCACTAGGCACTAAAGTCGATATTGAGTAATTGATGATCCAAGCAGGCCAGAATAGCTATTAAAGGCAATTAGATTTTAAAAAACTCAGTTATCGGGTACGGTTTATTTGTTGCAGGGGAATTTTCATATATTTTTTTAACCCTGCCATCAGAAACTTCAAAACGAGAAAAAACAGCGCCATCCGCCAATTTTAAATAATAAACTCCCGGAGGCCATGAGGTACACACACGCTGAATGCGTGTGACAAAGGATTTTTTGTCTTTAAGGTCTGGTTTTTGGACAAAAAGATAGCGGTATTTAAGATAAGGTGCGGCAAAATTCTGGCGCACTCGCATTACTTCTAGCCTTGATTCAAATTTTTTAGTCATTGCAGTCGATAGCAATGTATTGGCACCAACAGCCAAGTGGCAAGCCACAATTGCTATATGTGTTATGATAGTAAATTGGTGTTCCTATCACAATATAGCAAACCTATGTTTAAATACCTTTTGTATGGTTTTGTAATATATAACATCATAGATTTTGTTCTACTTTAATCAATTCATTCAGCTTAGCAGTCCTCTCACCGCCAGCCAGCCCGAACTTCACAAAAGGCACCTGCCAGCCAAAAGCCAGCTGTGCAAGAATTGAATCATTTGTTTCGCCTGACCTATGCGAAAGAACTGGAATAATATCTTTCTTTTTTGCATAATCGAGGACTTGTTTTGCCTTGAAAAGCGAGCCAATCTGGTTTGGTTTTATAATTACAGCATTTATCGAATTCTGTTCAACTGCTACCTTCAACCGCGATAGGTTGGTTGAAATCAAGTCATCACCACAGACTAATTTCCGCGAATACTTGTTCGATGCTTTGTTAAAATCGGAAAATGCTTTGTAAGAATCCTGATGTAGAGGATCTTCAATGTAAAACAAATGGAATCTGTTTGAGATTTGTTCCATTAATTCAATATGTTTCTTTTCATCTGCGTGAATTCCCTTTTGCTGTCTTGAGAAGTTTCTCCAAAGATATTTCCCGCGGACAAATAAGCTTGTCGCAGCCATGTCTATGCCGATTTCGGATTTGTGCCTGCCAGCAATCCTGTCAACAATCTCAAGCGCAGTTTCGTCTGGAAGGCTTGTTGTCCATGCACCCTCAGCAGTCCTTCCGCTTAGGAAGTGCTTGTCTTTTTTGGCCAGCTCAAACCTTATCTTGTGGTAAATTTCAGAAGCAGTGAAGACTGCTTCGCTGATGCTCTTGGCCTTTGGGGCAACTAAAATCTCCTGAATGTCAATAGAATTTGTGGCATGCTGCCCTCCGCCCACAACATTAGCTAAAATTCTCGGAAAAGCCTTTGCATTTGGATTTAACACTTTCCAGAGCGGACGTTTCCGTTCCTGTGCGAGCGCATTGAGCATTGCATATTCAAGCGCAATCACAGCAGAACCGCCGGCATTTCCAACGTTTATTATTTTTTCCACTTCTTCAAAGTCATCAAAGTTTTGGAAATTAAAATCAATAAGTTTTTTTGCATAATTGTTAAAAAGCTCAATAGACAAGTCAGCGTTCTGTATGAATTCAACTGCTTCAAAACTGCTCTTCGAAGTTCCAGACGGCGCAGAGCCCCATCCCTCGCACATACTAGTTTTGACTCTTACTGCAATAGTTGGCCTTGCAAGGGAATTCAATACTTTTATGGCTCTAATGCCAGTTGGCTTCATGAATGTATTAAAAGATAGGGGTATATAAAAATCTATACTTCAATCTTGTGCGGCCTTGGGCGTTTGATTGTAATTGGCAGTATGCCTGATGCCAGCTCTGCCTTGGCAACATCATTTGATTTGAACATTTCGTCAGGCTTTTTTATCAAAAGCGGTGCGCCCATGGCTAATTGCAATGCCCTTGCGCCAATAATCCTTGCAACTTCAAATTTAGTATATGTCATAGTAAACAAATAAAATAAAGGTGTTTTTAAAGCTTATGATACCAGCCGTTTCAGCCGCTTCTCTATATCCTTGCCAACTTTAGCAATATCCGGGCGTTGAATATGGTCGCGCAGGATATCCCGGACATACTCCTGGATACTCAGGTAATTTTGTCTTTTGCTAATGCCTCTCAGTTGTTTGTACAGGTTTTTATCGACTGTTAGGTTAATTTTCATGTGGCACCTTTAGGCGCCTAGGTGTTCCTGTTATTTAAGCCTTTTTAATTAGTCCCCTAAGCTCTTTTCCCTTTTCTATTGCAGTGCCAAGCAGTTCAAACACTTCTTTTTCAGTGAAAGTGCCAGCCTCGCCCTTCTGCATGGCTGAGATTGTTCCATTCTCAAGTGTTGCAATTGATAATCTGCCATCATATGACCTCTCTTCACGCCTCGAAGCATCAAGGAAAACCTGGCCGTCCAGCTTTCCGAAAGTTGTCATGACTGGCAGGCAAGTCAGAGGAAGTTTCTCCTTTGTCAATTCTTTATAAAGCACTTTATTTTCCTTCTCGTCGTACTTTGGTAGGTATGCATGCTTCAGCGCAACAATCGCGCCGAGTGCAGCAGCATCAAGAAGGTTGCCATCGTCATTCATTGGGTATATATCTATAAACACGCACCATACTTTTTCTTTCGGTTTGATGCATAATTTTGCAGTGTCTATTGCCCCCGATTCCCTGATTCCGCGGTCAACTACTCTGGCCAGCTCGACAGACTGCGGGCTTGGCGGGCCTGGCTCAAAATCAGGATTTGCCAAAGGTATTAGTTCAGCGTTTACTATAAGAGTCCCATCGTCAGGCGAGTCCGGGTAAGGAGTTGCTACGTCCATTTTTACACCGACAAGGACTTCGGTTTCTCCGATTCGCACCCGTGCAGAACCGCAGGCCCTGGCAAGCGGATTTACTTCAATCTCAATTTTTCTATAATCAAAAACTTTTCTGCCGTCTTCGCGCTGTCCTTTCTTCAAAAGTTCAGACATATATGCCTTGATTGAATCAATTCCCATTTTCTTCTCCTGCTTCAGGCATAGCTTTCTTTTCCATGTTGTACTTGTCCTGCAGGGCTTTCTTCTGCATTGCATAAATCTTTTTGCAGGCCTCGATATTCATTTCGACAAGTTCCTGTATTTCTTCTTTTGTAAGCTCGCCGTCCATCTGCATCAAAGTTATTTCGCCTTTCCGTGGCATGTATGCAAGTGGCAGGTCTGCTGAGCCGAAATTATCTTCAATTTCAAACATGTCAAGCACAAGCTTGCCATCCACTTTGCCGGATGCAACTGCTGCCACCATGTCCCGCATTTCAATTCCAGCATCTGCTAGCGCAACTGATGCAGCTGTTATTGCAGCGCATCTTGTTCCTGCATTTGCATTTGTAACTTCTGCATAAATATCTATTTTTGTCTTTGGATACTTTTCCAAATAGATAGCAGGCATCAATGATTCAGCCATTATTTTTGAAATTTCAGTTGAGCGCCTGCTCATGCCTGGCCTTGACCTTTCAGGCGTTGAGAATGAAGCCATATCATATCTGCATTCAACGCATGCCCTGTCTGCTATTGACATGTGCTTCGGGAAAACTTCCCTCGGCCCGTAAACAGCTACAACTATTTTTGTTTCGCCCTGAGTAATTTCTGCAGAGCCGTCTGCACTTGGAATAAC
>JBBTAR010000043.1:0-4354 GCA_038044065.1 Nanobdellota archaeon | reverse complement strand
CAATCGAACCCTTTGGGCGCTTCGCTAAAGCGTTCGATCGGAAACCTTTGCCTTCGGCAAAATCTATATTTTTCATTTTCCACTCTCCAGCATATGTTTGATCTTATCTGTAAGTCCAGGCAAATGGCTCTCTTTTTCGATTACTTTGATTATTCTGCTGACCAAGGCCTGCTTTTCAGCTTCGCCTTTTATCCAGACTAATCCATTCTGGCCGACAGTTATGTCGCAGTTTGTATGGTCTTTCAGCATCTTAATCATGGAGCCTGCCTTACCTATTATCCTTGGGATTTTTGTCGGGCTTACTTTGATTATTGTTCCGCCAACAAGCCTTCTGTATGGCCTGTATTTCGCAGTCAGCTTTACAAACATGCCTTCTGAAATTGCAGTGACTTCTGTCAGCGCGTAATCGCCGATGTCGAAAAACTGGTTCATGCTAGCCTTCCTCAAGTCTATGTAATCGCTTGAAGCTTCGCCGATGTTTAAGTCAGCAAGGTAAGGGCAGTCAATGTCCAGCGTCCAGCCGGAATGCCCTATGTTTGTAACTTTTCCAATTACAATATCTCCGCGTTTTGGCATGTACTTGCCTGCCAGCGGTATTACTTTTATAACTCGCCCTTTTACACAAACCAATCCAATGGTTGATGCAAAAATCTTTTCGTCTTCCCTGAATGCCTTGCCTGCTGGAAGGAAATCAAATCCTTCTGCAAGAGGTTCGCCAGGTATGACAATGTCTTTATCGTTTACAAAAACTTTTTCCATTTTATTTTATCCTTTTAACATATTTAGTATCAACTGTAATGCCGCCATGGCCAAGCCTTACTAGCTGCACATATACGTCAACATCGACCTCACCCAAATACGGCTGTCCTTCTTTATGCATTAAATCTGGGTCTTGGAAAAATCTTTCACAGTCCAAAGCAGTGCAGTGTATTGAGGTGTGCGTTCCAGTGCCATTTGTCCAGTCTCTTGCTATGACAGGCATGCGAAGTTGAGAGAGCCTGTCTTGTATTGCTCGTTCTAACTCGCCTATCTTAATTGTACCGTCAAGTTTCGTTGATGCACCCACCATTTTATTTTTTTTCCTCTATTGTCGCCTCGCCCTGAGTAAGCTTGTTCACAAAATTGAAGAAGTCCGCCTTGACGCCTGCTGCGATTTCAACTTCAAATGAAACTGCGCCATCGTCTTTCCAGTCTTCGTTTTTTAGCTCAAACTTATTTTTTATGGCTGAATATGCTGTCCCTGCGTGCTGCGCTGGGATGATTACTTTTACCTTCGCTTTCTCAAAGCTTATGGGTATTATCGGCCTTAGCAGTTTTATTATGTTTTCAATCTGCGCTTCTGCCTGCTGGTATGGGTCCACCTGAATCTTTGCCTGCTCCATTGCGAGTTCGATTCTCTGCACTGGGTGAGGCAGGCCAGTCTTTGGGTCGCATGCATTTGCGTGTATGAATTCAATTATTTTCTTCCGCTTTGCATCAAAGAATTTCTTCCTCATTTCTTGAGTCAAAGCAATTTCGCCGTCCTTCAGAATTACTTTTGCCGCTTCGTGCACAAGGTCGTGGTCAGACATTATTGTCAATTTCTTTTCTTCAACTTTTCCTTTCAGAAGCTCCCTGAGCTTGCCTGAGCCGTGGATGACTGCTTTCTGCACATCCTCGAAAACTTTTGGAGTGTCGAGTATATCGCGCGTGTCAATTGCTTTTCCGTGCCTGAATTCAAGCGCAAGTTCCGGGCTTTTCAAAACTATTTCGAAATTTGTGCCGAATTTCTTGAGCTTGGCAAGGTTAAAGCTAGCCCGCGTTTCTTTTGCTCTGTCTGGAATCATCATGCCTGGCATTTTTCACCTTAATTGAATTAATCCTTCAAATCGACTTTCTGAACTCCGTCTTTTGTGACAGCCATTGCTTCAAGCCTGTCGATTGAGAATTCTTCATTCAAAATCTCTTTAAAAACCTCACGGGCAAGCTTTTTTGCTTCCTCGAGCTTCATATTTTCCTTATATTTCTTTTCGAGGGCTTTGTTTGCCTCTGTTGAGCCAATCCCGATTGCTTTTGCATAATACTGCGAGTAGATTCCGGATGGCTCTGTCATGAATAAGTTAGTGCCTTTTTTGTCGATGCTGGCCAGCAGGAAAGAGATTCCGAAAGGCCTGATGCCTGAGTACTGCGTGTAAGTCTGCGCCATGTCAGATATGTATCTTACAACACCTTCGCCATCTGTTTCTTCGCCGTAAGTCAGCCTGTGCTGCTGGGCAAAAATCCTCATCTTTCTCACAAGAACCCTTGCGTCAGATGTGTAGCCTGCAAAAGTTGAAATTATGTGGTCATCCAGCTGTGCTACTTTTTTAATAGATTCTGTCACGAGCAGTTTTTCAACTATTCGCCGGTCTGCAGCCAGCAGAACGCCGTCCTTATAGACAATTCCAAGAGTCATTGCTCCTGCACTTACAGCTTTTTTCGCATATTCGATTTGTAATATTCTTCCATCTGGGCTAAAGACTGTGATTGCACGGTCATAGCCCATTGCTTGGTTTGGTAGTACTTGCATTTTTCACCTTGATTTTAATTTAATGACTTGCGGATCTTTTGTTTCCTCTGCGATGCCGTGCGAGAGCAGTTCTGCTACTGTTTTTTCAATTGAGTCTACTGGACGGCCCAATGACAGCTGGACTGCGGCAGATATTTCTCCTGTAGTCGGATGTGCCGTACTAAGCATTGAACGTGCAGTCTCCGGATGCGTGTATTGCTGGTCCATTGCCTGCTGTGCTAAATCTAAGTATTTTGTCATTTTAATTTATTAATTTCTCCACTTACTTTTATTGAATTGATTGTGATTTTCTTTCCCTCAAACTCCTTCACCAAGGCGAGCGCGGCCTTGACTTCGTCAACGTACTTATGGCTAACGCGGATAATTCCTGTGCTGTCCTTTTCGTTCCAAGTGTCTTCAAGGAACTGAATGCCTGCGCGAGCCATTCCTAACTCGCCGAGAAATTGCAAGCCTGCCTGGATGACAAGCTTCTTTACGTTTTCTTTCTCAGCCTCAAGACCGTCAATTTTTATCAATATATAACGTTTTCGCTCCTGCTTTGACGTAGGAAATGATTTCATACTCTTTCCTCCGAAAACGAGCATAAACCGTTGCGTTCAGCGAAACTGAATGCGACAAAAGCGTCAACCGATTTAGCGGTTGATATGTAACGTTTTCGCTCCTGTTTGCTAGTTGGGAATGATTTCATTAGGTATTTTAATCAAAAGCGAACTTTAAAAACTTATTTAATAGGTGCTGGTGCAGGCGCACTGGCAGGCAAGCTTGCGTAATGATAGCTGGCTATTAGTGCTGCGCCAAATAAATACGCAGCCATGTTGTTAAAACCAAATTGGTTATCATTCATAATAATGCCTACCAAAAATCCCATGGGTATTGTCGCAATTGCAGCAGCCTCCAGAGTGGTTATTAGCGGTTTAATTTTTGCAGAGTATTTTGCAGCGGTTCGTTTAACGAAAGGGTATATTAGCGCTGGTGCGACTATGGTTGGGAAATGGTAGAATGCGCCAGCAAGCAGATATGATGTAAAGCCGGCGCTGAGATTTAAATTCCAACTGCTAACCGCAACATTTGCAATTGTTTCAAGGTCCATGCGCCTATATTTTTTAATTAAACTTAAAAAGCTATTCAAATCACCAGAACGCAAACCGGATATCTCTGGGCAGTAATCTTAATTCTCCAGATATCAGCACTTTTACTTCTTCCCGCTGGTTTGGAGGCACTGGACTGCACATCAGAACCCTTTCATCAAGGCCTGCACGCCTCATGACAATGCCCGGCACCACGACATAATGCCTCGAAATTATTTTACCGTTCAAGTTTTCCGGAATTATGCGCCCATCTGGATAAACACCAAGGTAATAAACATAAGCCAGCTCGCCACCCTTTCCAAGCAGCAGGCCAGCCTTATGAGGCACAGCGCTTTCCCCAAGAACATAAGGTTTTGTGGTGCTAAGCATGCGTAAATAAACAAACGCACATTTTAAAAATATGGCTATGCGCGCGATTCATAAGAAGTATTAAAAGCTTAACGAATTATTATCAGAAATAGGTGTTAAATTTGGACTATCCAGTTGCAGTCATTCTTGCAGGCGGGGCCAGCTCGCGTTTTGCTCCGCTGTCAGATAAAAATACATTAAAATTTCTAGGAAAAACTTTAGTCGAGCATCATCTCGATGCCTTGCACGGCTTGGGAATCACAAATGCAATAATTATTGCAAATCCGCTGAATTATGGTTTGATTAAACAAAACGTTTCAAAATATAAAAATACTGCAATCGCAGTACAGAAAGAGCCGAAAGGCATGGG
>JBBTAR010000042.1:3425-5554 GCA_038044065.1 Nanobdellota archaeon | reverse complement strand
TACTGCGCTGAAAGAACATCCAGAAATTGTAAAAAAGTATTTCGGCACTGTTGTTCCGTACGCAGACAACAAATTTGCCGCGCTCAACACTGCAGTCTGGTCTGGCGGTTCGTTTGTTTACGTTCCAAAAGGCGTGAAAGTTGGTTTGCCATTGCAGGCATATTTCAGAATTAACTCGCAGAACATGGGGCAGTTTGAAAGGACAATGATAATTGTTGATGAAGGCGCAGAGGTTCATTACATTGAAGGCTGCAGCGCGCCAGTATATTCAACAAACTCTTTGCACGCAGCAGTTGTTGAAGTAATCGCGCACAAAAATTCCCGCGTCAGATACACAACTCTTCAGAATTGGGCAAATAATGTTTATAACCTAGTTACAAAGCGCGCGAAGGCGTATGAAGATGCTTATGTCGAATGGCTTGACGCGAATGTTGGTAGCAAAATAACAATGAAGTACCCCTGCGTAATTCTTGCAGGCAGAGGAGCAAAAGCAAATATAATTTCAGTTGCATTTGCGGGGGCAGGCCAGACACAGGACACTGGCGCAAAAGTTTTCCATCTCGCGCCAGATACATCATCAACCATCCTTGCAAAGTCTGTCAGCAAGGACAGCGGAATTTCTGCGTTCAGAGGAATCGTAAAAGTAATAAAAGGCGCAAAAAATTCCAAGTCGCACATGCGCTGTGATGCGTTAATTCTCGATGAAAAATCTAAGTCAGACACATTCCCGACCTTGCAGATAGATGAACACGAAGTTTCAACAGGGCACGAAGCAACTGTAGGAAAAGTTTCCGAAGACCAATTATTTTACCTGATGAGCCGAGGCCTGAGCGAACAGCAGGCCACAACAATGATTGTCTCAGGCTTCCTGCAGGAATTTACAAAACAGCTACCCATGGAGTATGCCATTGAGTTCAACCGCCTGATTGAATTAGAAATGACAGGTGCGATTAATTAAATTAAAAATGGACATTAAACAAATCAAGAGTGATTTTCCAATACTTAAACAGAAAATAAATGGAAAACCACTTGTTTATCTTGACAGCGCAGCGACGAGCCAGAAACCTAAACAAGTTATTGCAGGCGAAAAAATATTTTACGAAACAATTAATGCAAATGTTGCGCGAAGTGTTCATTATTTATCTGAAAAGGCAACAGAGGCTTATGAAAATTCCAGAAAAAAAGTTGCAAGGTTTATTAATTCAAGCGAAAATGAAATTATTTTTGTAAGAAATACGACCGAAGCTATTAATCTCGCCGCAAATTGCATAGGTTTTAAAAAAAATGATGAAATAATTACGACAATTATGGAACACCACAGTAATTTTGTTCCGTGGCAGATTGTTTGCGAAAAAACAGGGGCAAAATTAAAAATTGTAGATATTTTGCCAGATGGTTCGCTTGATTTGAAACAATTTGAAAAATTTCTTAATAATAAAACAAAATTAGTCGCAATCACGCATGTTTCAAATGTTTTAGGAACAATTAACCCAGTAAAAGAAATTACGGCACTTGCCAAAAAATTCAATACACTAGTTTTGATTGACGGTGCGCAGGGAGCGCCACACTTAAAAGTGGATGTAAAAGATATTGGCTGCGATTTTTATGTTTTTTCAGGGCATAAAATGTTAGCGCCTACTGGAATTGGTGTTTTGTTCGGCAGGAAAGACGTTTTGGGTAAAATGCACCCATTCATGTATGGCGGGCACATGATAAAAAAAGTTACAAAAGAAAATTCTACTTTTCAAGACGCACCAGAGAGATTTGAGGCTGGAACCGCCAACTTTGCCGGCGCGGTTGCATTAGCCATAGCGATTGATTATTTGGAAAAAATTGGAATGAATAAAATTAGTGAGCACGAAAAAGAATTGACGAAGTATGCGCTGGAGAAATTATTAAAAATAAAAAACACCATAGTTTACGGGCCGAAAGATGCTGATTTGCGTGGCGGCGTGATTTCATTCAATATCAAAGGCGCGCACCCGCATGACGTTGCGCAGATTTTGGATTCGGAAGGCATCGCGATAAGAAGCGGGCATGCCTGCGCAATGCCTCTGCTGCAAAGGCTTGGCGTGGAATCAGTCTGCAGGGCTTCGTTTTACATTTACAACGACAAGAAAGATGTTGAT
>JBBTAR010000042.1:0-3325 GCA_038044065.1 Nanobdellota archaeon | reverse complement strand
TTCAAAAATCCGCATAACTTTGGGAAGCTGGAAAATGCAGATGCGCAGGCCATGGACTACAATCCTGCCTGCGGAGATGAAGTGGAGATTTTTTTAAAAGTAAAAGATGGAAAAGTTTTTGATGCTAAGTTTGTAGGCAGGGGCTGTGCCATCTCGCAGGCATCTGCATCAATGCTGACAGATGAAATTAAAGGCAAAAGTGTTGATGAACTTGCAAAACTGGATGGTAAGTTTGTGACTGATTTGCTGGGAGTTGAGCTCTCGCCAATGAGATTGAAATGCGCACTACTGGGGCTAAATGTGGTAAAATTAGCAACCATAAAGCCCAAATAGAAAGCTTTATATACTATATTGCACATATATCTGTATGGAGAATATTGGACAGGCGTATGGCTTCTTTTACTGTGCTGCTCAGACTGCCGCAGTTAAGGCAGAATTGCCAGACGCTAAAAGATTGTCTAATGCGCCATCTGAACTTGAACTTACTTTGATTGATGGCATGCCTGCAATTATGAAGCATGTGCAAAGAGATAGCAAATTAGTTGCTTTAGCCGAAGAGGCAGGCCAAAGCGGTGATAACTTTCTATTGCATGCCAAATTGCCTGGCGGAACTAATAAAGATGCCGCAAAACACTTAGCTGGAGTTCTCAATAGATTATATTGCTCATCGCTTTATGCGCCCGGAGATGAATTTAAGTCAGATATTACTTATCTTGAAAACGGTGAATATGTTTTGCAGGATTAATTCTTCGCAAACAATTTATTTATTTTTATATCTTTCTGTTCTGGCCAGAAAACATAACCGCACAAGATTGTTGCAACTGCGGCAGTTATAAACACCAGTGAAAAGGCATACTGTGCGCTTCCGAAGAAAGAGGCAATAAATCCGCCAGCCAGCGGGCCAATTATCAGCCCAAAGTCTTTGGAAGTGTCAAAAACGGAAGTCATTTCACCGAGTATGTTTGCTGGCGTGATCTTTGTCAGCAGAGCTTCGGTTCCTGGAATTATCCATGAAGTCGCGCCTGCTGCCAGTAAAACTGAAATCACATAATATTCCATCGTGTGCGAAAGGAAAGTAAAGTAAGTGGCGCAGAATAGCAGGAAAAAGCCGGCAGTCAATACATACTTCGAGCCTATTTTATCCATCAGATAGCCTGAAGTAAAGTAAAGCAGGCCTTCCATTGCCATCATCGCGCCGACTAAAAGTCCAGCAGCACCATCTGTGAGATGAAATACTTGCATGCCAGCAATTGCAATAAACGACCATTCAAGTGCAATCCAGATGTTTGCAATCATAGTCAAAATGTAAAGAGGAGTGGCATGCTTATGCAATTTTACAAACTTAGTAAAAGATTCTAGAAAAGCATTGATTTTTGCCCTATGCTTGTGTGGCTCAAGATGCGCCGCGGTTGTGTCTTTGCCTTTGAATAAAATCAGTGCCGCAATTGTTGCAGCAAACATAAAGCCTGCAAAAATTAGAAAATTGTGCTTTGGAGAAAGTGTTTCTGCAATAAAACCAGCCAGAATCGGCCCGCCAATCCATCCAAGCTGTGTTATTGTCAGGTAAATACCTTGTGATGCGTTCAGCATGTTTTTCGGGCTGAACTGCCGCACTAAAACCGCAGAAGGAATCCAGAAAGCAACTGCCAGGACGCCGACGATGAGAGAAAGGCTGGCCAGCCACAAAATATCATTCAGCGCAAAATAAATAATTCCAAGCGCAGCTAGGCTTGTTGTTGCAATCATCAAAACTCTGATGCGCCCGTATCTATCTACTAGCCTGCCAACAGGAACTTCTGCAATCAAAGATGCAACATAAACCAATGATACTATGATGCCGACAAGCGCAAGGCTGCCTGCCTGGTCTTCTGTGAAAATCGGAAGGACAAAATCATAAATCGCAAAAGCAAAAATTGCTATGAACGACAGCAGAGATACCTTGAGCAGGCTAGACAGCGCTTTGTAATTCTTTCCAAGCATGCTGCATTAAGCTATCTGCTTATTAAAAGAATTAGTTACGACAAGGCAATGAAAACCGCGCATTTATCTGCTAGATGCCTGCAAGAAATTTATACTTTTTATTCGTCATAATCTGATGCTTGTATTTTTATATTGTTTGTATTCGAAACTCCGATAAATCCATGTGCTGAGAAAGGCATAAATTATATTTTAAAGTCACAGAACAGCAAGGGCTATTGGTCGCTAGTTGCAGATGAGAATCGTTTTGTACCTTATGTGAATTACTATGTTTTAGAAACGCTATTACAATATTTATTTTTCCGGAGACACTGGCGTGACGAGCTACTTGGTAATTTGAAGACAAAATCTGCAAAGCCACAATATTTAACTGCTTATTTGTTAAAATTATTCTATAAACACGTTGAGGATTCTTTGCAACGAACAGTCTACCTGCATACTGTTAATTCGAATATATTAGGGCATTCTATGCGCTCCATACAAAGGCGAAAAGATATATTAAAAATAATAACTACTGAAGGTGAAAAAGATGTTGCTGAAATAATAGATGCATTAAGGCGCTTAGAGTCATACGCCTATATTAGTAAAAGAAGCCATTATACTCAGATAAAAGCAGATATGGTATTTTTGAAAGGTGCAAATCTTGTTGAAAAGCGTGGTGAGAAGTATTTTGCAGTGTTTTCGCTGGTAAATTAAATAGTTTGTCCAATTGTCCATAATTTCTATATTGAAATTAGTATTTACTAACAAAGCGTGAAAAACTAAGTATATATTGGACAATTGGCTATTATTTGCATGAAATCGCAAAAAATATGGTTCAAAAACAGCAAAGACAAAACTGTTCCGGTAAAACATACAAAGGAATACCTTAGTGCCGCGAAGTGCGTAAAAGAGTTTCAAATAATAAATGGCGCAGATCATAGCTTTGCCACAGATGAAGCTGATGAAGTTTTGTTTTTGTCATTGCGCGGCTGGCTGAAAAGGTATTTGAAATGAGCCGCAAGCCAGGCCCTGACAAACTGAAGATTGAAATGATTTTATATGCTCTTCGCGGCAGTCCCCATGGCTCATGGGTGCGCGACATTGCCAAGAAGACAGGCATAACAAAATCAACTGTATCGAATTATCTTAACAGCTATTTAAAGGACAAAGTGGAAGTTGTCCACGAGTCAAAACATATAAAGCTTGTTAAATTGAAGGAGAAGAAAATGGAACTAACGCGCGAACAAAAAGAAATGCTTGATGACGAAGAAGAACAGCCGACTGACGAGCCCCAAGACCCAAATCCAAAAGATGTGCCAGATTATATCGGCTGATTGAGCATTTTTACTATTGCGTAAAATCTCTG
>JBBTAR010000041.1:0-1289 GCA_038044065.1 Nanobdellota archaeon | reverse complement strand
TCAGCTCAAAAAGAATAGTTTTGCCAAAAATATCAGAACACACATCGCGCGCAAAAACAGATGTCAATGAAAGCGCCCGCACAGTCAGCGAAGTTTATCCATTGATAACAACAAACTGGAAGGAAAACAAATACACGCTGGCCAGCGCAGACGTACACTTTAATCCAATTCTCAATCAGCTTATTTACAATGTTCTCGAGCCAGCCATTTCAAAAGAGCAGAAGGAACTTGTGCAGAAGACAATAGAAATGCTTCATGATAAATTAGAAATAGATTTTTCAAAACTTACTGAGAAAAAAGAAATTTACGATTATGTTGACGACCAAGTAGATGATATTTGGGAGTACCTAGACTATAAGCCGACAGAAGAGGAATCGCTGAAGCTGAAATATCACATTTACAAGGAAGTCATCGGGCTTGGAAAAATAGAGCCAATAATGCGCGACAACCAGATAGAAGATATCAGCTGTGATGGCATTGGCCTGCCGATTTATATTTTCCACAGAAATTCAATGTATGGCGAAATGCCGACAAATATCTGGTTTGACAATAAGGACGAGCTTGACGGATTTGTAATGAAGCTGGCCCAGAAAACAGGCAAGACTGTTTCTGTTGCAGAGCCTCTGCTTGATTCTGCGCTTCCTGATGGAAGCAGAGTCCAAATAACTTATGGCACAGATATAGCTCGGAAAGGCTCGAATTTTTCAATTAGAAAGTTCTTCAAAGTACCTTTAACAGTAATAGATTTAGTAAATTATGGTACGGCAGACGCTTTGACGCTGGAATACCTGTGGCTGGCTATTGAGGAACAGCAGTCAATTCTTGTGGCGGGAACAACAGCAGTCGGAAAAACAACATTTCTTAACAGCATTGCGCAATTTATCAGGCCCAGCGCAAAAATAGTTTCAATCGAAGATACTTCAGAGCTGAACATTGCACATACAAACTGGACTCCGCAGGTTGCGCGTTCAGGCTTTGGGCCGAAAAAATACGGCGAAATCTCGATGTTCGACCTTTTGAAAGCAGCCCTGCGTCAGAGGCCAGACTACATCATAGTTGGTGAAGTCAGAGGGCGTGAAGCCTCAGTATTATTTCAGGCAATGGCAACAGGCCACGCCAGCTTATCAACAATTCACGCAGACAATATCAGCGCAGTTATTGATAGATTAACAACAAGGCCGATTGACCTGCCAGCCTCTCTCCTCGAAAACCTTGACCTGATAATTTTCCTTGACAAAGCACAGCGCCAGGGAAGATTAGTGAGAAAAGTTGGGCAGATTATTGAAGTT
>JBBTAR010000040.1:0-1455 GCA_038044065.1 Nanobdellota archaeon | reverse complement strand
TGCGTTTCTGCATACATAATTTGCAAGTCCCCGGAGCCACGGGGACGTTTGGTAACTTCCCCGACTAGAAAAAAATCTGCGCCAAGTTCGCTGGCGCGGGCGCGTGCAGCACCATGCAGTATATCTATTGGATCTTGATCTGGCTTAAAAGGAATCTGTAGGTGTTTTTGCAACCCAAAGGGCGACAATTGCCATGGCGCCAGGGCAGAAGTACCATCTTGTATAATTTTACTCCCAGAGCCTGCGCCGATGCCACTTACAACTTTTGCATGTAGGTATTGCCCAGACTTTGCTATTATTAATTGCGGATCGCTCATTTTTATCACGAATATGAGCGCCGCAAAAGTTTTAAACATTTCCACAGCTTATTAGAGTGAGATGATTGCCTGCCAATCCCGATAGGGCGCAGATTAAAGAATCTTTTCTTAGATAGTATTTTTAAACTTCAATTTCTTAGGTGGCTTATATGTTAGACATCGAGCTATTCAGAAAAAACCCCGAAGTAATAAAATTCAGCCAGAAGCACCGCGAAATGCCGGAAGAATTAGTTGATGAGGTCTGCAGGCTTGATGAGAAGTGGCGCGAGTACCTGCAGGAAGCTGAAAAGCTCAAGCACGAAAGAAATATTGTTTCTGAAAAAATAAATCAGTTGAAAAAATCAGGCAAGCGCGCTGACGCAGAAATAACCCGGACAAAAGAGCTTGTTGAGAAATTAAAAAAAATTGATGCGGAAGCTAACACAGCGAAGATGATGCGCGACAAGGTCCGCATGGAAATACCAAACCTTGTTGATGATTCTGTTCCAATTGGTGATGCAGCAAAAAACAAAACAATCAAAACAGTCGGAAAGACATCTAAATTCAAATTCAAAGCACTGGATCACTATGAATTAGGGCAAAAACTAGGCATAATTGACACTGAACGCGCTGCAAAGGTTGCGGGCGCGCGGTTTTATTACTTGAAAGGCGACTTAGTAAGATTAAACTTCGCAATTATAAGTTTTGCTTTGGATTTATTAAAAAAACGCGGCTTCACTTTAATCCAACCGCCATTCATGCTCCGCAGAGATGCATTAGAAGGCGCAGTAACTCTTGGCGCATTTGAAGAAATGATTTACAAGATACAGGATGAAGACTTATACTTGATAGGCACAGCAGAACACGCATTAAATGCATATTACAAAGACGAAGTAATTGATGCAAAAGACTTGCCAGTGAGATTTGCAGGCATCAGCACCTCGTTCAGAAAAGAGGCTGGCTCAGCATCAAAGGACTTAAAGGGAATTTTCCGCGTGCACCAGTTTGAAAAGGTTGAGCAGTTTGTTTTCTGCAGGCCAGAAGATGCATGGAAAGAATTTGACTTCCTGTTAAAAAATCTTGAAGATATTTTCAAAGCTTTGGAAATCCCATATCGATTGGTTGTTTTGGCAACAGGCGACATGGGCAGAGTCCCTGT
>JBBTAR010000039.1:0-4985 GCA_038044065.1 Nanobdellota archaeon | reverse complement strand
GCATCGAGGTATTCAATAACGCCCTGTTTAACTAAATCACTCCACTTTAATTCGCTGTTTTTTAATTTCTGGACCAATTCAGGAGTAAGTGTTGATTTGCCGTCCTTCAGAACTACAAGGGGCCTTCTTACTCTGTTCTTTTCGATTGATAGGTAAACGGAATTCTGCCTTGCCCTGAAAGCAGCATTCAGTGAATTGGAAAGCCTGCCTTCCCTTCTTGCTGTCTTGAGGCCTGCGATGAATTCCTGCGGGTTGTCAACTTCACCCACCAATGCGCCATTCAAATAAACGTCTGCCATTTTATTGGGAAGCCTCCTGCTTGAATCTTTTTAATCCGAAGCCTTCCAGCTGTGTTTTAAATTCTTCTGCATCTTCCTGTTTTGACTGGCTTGTGATTGACGATAAGAGCGCTAGGTTTTTTCTGAGGCCTACGTGCTTGCCTTCTGGAGTTTCCAGCGGGCAGAACCTGCCCCAGTGTGTCGGATGCAGTTCTCTTGCTTCGAAACTTTCTCTTGATGCTTCCAAAAGCGATGTAACTCTCATTAAATGAGACAGCGTTGCAAGTGCATTGTCTCTTTCCAGCCTCTGCGAAACTCCCTGCCTGTTGCCCGTCCAGTTTCCAGTGGCCATGGCACTCTTGATTCTCTGTGATAGGAATTTCGTCCTTATTATTGTGGACAGCGGGAGGATTTTTCCCCTTCTTACTCCTCTTTGGAAAATGTAAAGCATATCGTTGACTAAGATTTTCATGTTTGCCCTGAAAAGATCTTCTAGCAAATCCCCCGACAGGCGGACTCTCTTGTTCATGTAGTGGTCCTTGTCGTCCTTGCCGATTTTTTTCTGCTTGAGCAGTACAATCTTGCGGGCCATCCTTCCGAGGAAAGCTGCTTTTTCATACCTATTCTCCGGTTTTGTGCCTACGTGAGGCAGGAGGAAATTGTCGAGAAGGAATTGGACTCTCTGGAATCTCTGCTCGTCTTCCAAGCCGATGCTTTCTGATTTTGCAATGAAGTCCTGTGCTGCCCTATCTGTTTTTAATTCTACAAAATCAACAAGGTTCATGTATATATCTTCGTCTTGCATGATGTCCGCGCCGATGAGCTTCATTATTTCTTCATCTTTTACTGCGCCGAGTGCTTTCATCATAACAGCAAGCGGGACTTTTTTTGTGCTTGCGAAATTTAACAGATATACTCCATCTTTTGTCCTCTGGAGTTCGTGTGGAATCTTGAACTGCTGTGATGCTGAAAAAATTCTTGCCTTGTGTGTTGTCGGGCCTGTCTTTACCCTGTCAACAAAAACTGTATTTGCAGCAAGGTCTTCCAAAAGTGTTAGGACTCTTTCTGTGCCGTTGATTAAGAAATATCCGCCATGGTCCAGCGGATCTTCGCCGGCAGTTATCAGGTCTTCGCGATTCATGCCAGCCAGATAGCATAATTTTGATTTGAGCATTATCGGCAGGTCAACAATCTGGACTTCTGTCCTTTCCCTTTCCTTTCCGTCAATCATTAGTGAGATTTCAAGAAGTATTGGCGCCGCGTATGTCAAATCCCTTAATCTTGCTTCTGATGGGATTAATTTTCTTTTTGCGCCATCAGCTTCTGTGATGCTTGGCTGTTCTATTTTGACTTTTCCAAAAACAATTTTTACATCTTCTGCTTCAGGAGGGATGACCGCTGGCGTGGCGTGGCCGACTTCATCAACTATTTTTTGCAGGCGCCATTCAATAAAGCTGTTGAAAGATTCTATGTTAGATTTAACTATATTGTTTTCCTCAAAATATTTTTTAATTAACAGCTCAGACATTTTATTCAATTACCCTTCGAAAATATGGCGACTTGCCAAGTTTTGAAACACGCACGATTTTTATTATATCATTTGGTTTTGCATCGACTGCTTTTGACATCACATCAGATGCAGACATTGTTGGAAGCTGTAAAAGCGAGATATTAAAATTGTTTAGAACTTGTTTTGTTTCCTCTTCGGAAAGTTTTGAGAATTTAGGAACGAGAGCATGCTGTGTGATATCGATTTTCTTAACCATACGCGCGTGTTGTGCTGGCCAAAAGCACCTCATTCAAGAGTTTATCAGTAGCCCTTTGCATCGGGACTGAATAGGCTAATAATGTCCCAAAAACTGCCTTTATAAAGATTTTGTATCGGCGGGCTTTATTCCCAATTGGGCAGAGCGAAGTTTGGGCTATGGTGTTTGCCCTTTGTAACAAGTTTTGAGATAAATCATATTGCGTATTGCGGTAAGGCGCCCAAGCCGAGATTCGAACTCGGGTCTGAACCGTGACAGGGCTTTAGCAAACAAAATTCCTTTAGCTTGTTTCTATCCTGACCACTAGACTACTTGGGCACGTGATTAAGCTGTTTGTGTGGTTTTAAAAAGTTTCTAAGGCGCATAATAGCTAGACTTATACAAAAAGCATAATCCCGCTCCCCAGACTTTCGCTGGTTTCGAACTAGGAACTTCACGATATGTGCTTTCTATCAGCTTGCGCTGACAACCAACTACAGTCGTGCACTTTCGGCTCTTCCGAAATTGACAAAATTGCTTGCCAATTTTGGCTCATCTACCGTTGAGTTAGAGCGGGATGAATAGAATACCTTAAAGTTATTTAAAAGGCTTTTTGGCGGGGATAATTGCATGCGTAAGGTTTAAATTGCAATTTATGCAGAATTTGCCATGAATCTGTCACCCTTCAAGGCGAGATTAACAGCATAAAGTAGCGGGAAATATAAATCCATCATATAGCGTAGCAGAATCTGCTTAAATTATAACTTGAACCCGCCTTGCTAGGCGAGGAGCCGTGAAAACCACTGGCTCCAGAGAAAAATGCGCTGCATTTTTCTTGGCACAGCCGAACAGCAGTTCGGCTTGTGTTAGCCCGTGGATAGGCTCCGAGCGGCGGGTTCAAGGAATGGAAAAATGCGCTCATCCCAGCACTTAAGTGCGGGGTTTCATCGAAAATGCTTTGCATTTTCGGGGTGCTCGAAAACACGACGTTTTCGACATCGCAGACATTTTTTCATAAATATAATGCGCGATTAGGAAAAGTTTTGTTATTTAAAAGTCGGGGCGCTCAATATAAAAATTCCGCAAGATATCTTATTAACATATTTCAATCCGTAACGCGTATTATCACGAACTAGCCAGAAATTCTTTTAAGGCGCGTGGATTTATGCGCATCTGAAACTGTGCGGCTGTTAAAGGGCGGGCGGTTTAGAAATAATAGCCAGCCATGCGACGCAATCCGGCTTGCAAAACACATTGACAGCAAAGGAATTGCAGAGCCGCTCAGGACAGCGGAAGGGCTTATAAGATATTTAAGAAATAATAGTGTGATTGATTGACATAATAATAAAAATTAATCAGCCACAGATACTTTTCCCTTAACTGTGGTTATATTTGAGCAGTAGCTTACCTGCTTGCCTGACTTTGTCTTGTACCTTACCTCTGCGCCTGGAAGGACTGCTTCACCGACAAACCCAAGTGTGGACTTCAGGCTGTAAACCAAAATTCTTTCTTCATTCGGATAAATTACATCGAACTTCCAGATAACTTTTGCCCCGCCGTGCTCTCTTTTTATTATTGTTGGGTTTGCAGTGCCAAAGCTCTTGACTAATTTCAAAGGCGCAGGTATTAAGTCTGCCAGAGTAACATGCATTATCTGCCTCTGTCCGGTATTTTTTATTGTTATTTTAACTTTCAAGTCCTTGCCTTCTTTTATAATTGATTTTCTTGCTGTGATTTCCTTTGCACCCTGTGTGTAAAATACATATCCAAATGCGCAGAGAATTATCAGAATTATCAGCAACGGTATATATGAAAATGTGTATTTCACAACAAGCGATTCTGCAGGCTTCAGAGAGTAATGCCAGCTTATCTCATAGCCACCGTATGCTTTTGAAGATGTGGCCTTCGGGCTTGTTGAAATAAACAGCTTTGTCCATGTCGGCAATTTTACAAAATAAGAGTCATCGACAGCAAGGTTTCCTGTGTTTGTGAGTTTTATTAAGTATGATTTGCCGAGTACCCCGCGCTTGACTGCAACGTCTGCAGTCACCTGCTCAGAGCCTAGAATCTGCACACGCTTTATTGCGCTCTTGATTAATTTCTCGCCCTGGTAAATATCTATTATTATATTATGTATGCCGACTTCAGAAGTAGGCCTGACATTAACTTTGGACTGCAGTGCAACTTTTGCTTCCTGTGCTGGGATTTCTCCAATGTCAAAACTTTGTGTGTCAAATAAATCTGAGCTTACAGTCCCTCTGAGATTGCCGACTTTTTCACTGCCGACATTTTTCGCAATTAAATTCATTGTGTATTCGTGTGGCCTTAATCCAACCGGCAAGTCAACAGAAGGCTCTATGTGCGGAAGCTCTGTCATTACTGAAATTTTCAGAAGTGTCGTGCCGGCAATGGTTGGAGTGCTGCATGATTTCGCAGTAAGTTCTATCGCATACTGCCCAACATAAACATCCATCGGAGGAGTCATTGTTACTGAAATAGAAGAAGTTCCATGTGCTGGCATCGCGACAATATTATCACTGAGGACTGCCATTCCCCATGTTGGCGTTGTAAGGCAAATGCTATCTGCAATGTCCTGCGTATTAGTTACAGAAACTGTATACTTGGCATGCCCGTCGTAATTCACTTCATGATTTATGACTTTGTTTGACAAAATTAAATCAGTGGCATTTGCTGATGCGAAAAACAATGGTGCTGTTAAAAGTAAAACTAATAGGAGTGGCCATTTGTTTACCATGTTGAAAAGGTATATTTTAGCTTGTTTATAAGTTTTTCTAAATCAATCTGCCTTGCACCTCTGCGCATCAAATAGCTTTAAAATGTAAGACTAGATTATTGGCCTGTGGGGCTGTCGGCTAGCTTGGTCCTCAGCACGCGGAGCATGGCTCTGCTTGTTTGGAAGCAATAGGCTTTGTCCTTGGGGCAGCAGCCTTTTCTTTTCAAA
>JBBTAR010000038.1:0-3016 GCA_038044065.1 Nanobdellota archaeon | reverse complement strand
ATATGTTCGATACGCAGTCCTGCTGGCAAACCCAGCGTGGTGTGCCACAATCAAACCACAGCCCACACCAATAATTTGTGCCAGCGTTTTAGTGTGCGTGTAGCCGCTTTCTATTAATGTAATCACGAGCTCCTTGTCTAAGAACTGCTTCTCTGTGAACTTGCCTTTGATGCCAGTTATCATGGGAAAAGTCTATTATGGGGCTTTAAGAACATTATTGATTTATGAAAAATGCGCGAAAGCAAGCTGAGTGAAGCTCAGTTTCTCCAGCAAAGCTTTGCTTTGCTCGGAACGCCTAGCCAAGGCGCAGGAAAAGGTTGCTGGCAATAAAGAGCGAGGCATGGGCAGCAGGTATGGCTAATAGCCATAGTAATTGTTTTAAAGTTAAATTAAGTTGATTATTCATGGGCAAAAAATTTTACATAACCACAGCAATAGATTATGCTAATGCACTGCCACACATAGGGCATTCCTATCAGAAAATCATGGCTGACTGCCTGGCCAGATGGCATAAAAGCGCTGGGTTTGATACTTTCTTCCTCATGGGCACAGATGAGCACGGGCAGAAGATACAAAAATATGCAGATGCGGCTGGAAAAGAACCGAAAGAATTTGTTGATGGTTTAGTTAAGTCCTTTCAGGAGAACTGGAAAGCCTTGAACATAAAGTATGATATTTTTTACAGGACAACAAGCGAACAGCACAGGAAATCAGTAAACGAATTCACAAAGAAAATCAAAAAAGATATTTACAAAGGATATTATGAAGGGCTTTACTGCGTCGGCTGTGAAACTTTTTACACTGAAAAGGATTTAATTGATGGAAAAATATGCCCGACACACAAAAAAGAAGCTGAACTTATAAAAGAAGAATCGTATTTCTTCAAGCTGTCAAAATACCAGAATAAACTTTTAGAACTTTACAAAAAAAATCCTAAATTTATTTCGCCGGAAAACAGAAAAGATGAAATAATAAACAGAGTAAAGGAAGGCCTGAAAGACCTATCTATATCGCGCAAGTCAGTGAGCTGGGGAATTCCATTTCCGCTGGACAGCAAACACACTACTTATGTCTGGTTTGAGGCGTTGCAGTGCTATATTTCTGGAATCGGCTGGCCTGCCGGAAACTTCAGGAGATACTGGCCTGCAGACATTCAGCTTCTTGGAAAAGACAATGCGTGGTTTCATACAGTTATCTGGCCAGCCCTCCTGCTATCTGCTAGACTAAAACTTCCAAAAAAGATTTTCATCCACGGATTTGTTTCAATCAATGGGCAGAAAATTTCAAAATCACTTGGTAATGCGATAGAGCCGAAAGTTTTTGCAGAAAAATACGGAGCAGATGCATTGAGATACATGCTCATGCGCGAAATTAATCCAAAAGAGGACGGAGATTTTTCAGAAAAAGTTTTAGTGGAGCGGCTGAACTCTGACCTGGCCGACAATCTCGGCAATCTTGTTTCGCGTTCACTCACCTTGATTGAAAAATTCTCAGGCAGTGTGGTGCCTAAAGGCAAGCCAGATGCAAATTTAAAAAAAGAGTTTACAAAAACTTTCAAGGATGTGAAAAAAGATATTGATGCAGTGGAACTGCACCACGCACTAGAAAAAATATTCAGTTTCATCAGCTTGTGCAACAAATATGTTAATGATGAAGCGCCGTGGGAACTTGCAAAAACTGATGACCGAAGGCTGAGAACTGTGTTGTACAATCTTGCAGAATCCTTGCGCGTGATTTCCGCGCTGGTCCATCCATTTATTCCAGAAAGCGGAGAAAAAATTGTAACACAATTAGGAATTACCTTGCCGCAATTAAACGATTTGAAATATGGGGAAAATTTAGAAGGCACAAAGATTTCAAAAGGCGAGATACTTTTCAAAAAAGTAGAACGGTTTACGCCAGAAGTTTTTGGTGCAAAAGAAATATTTTCAAAAGTTAATTTAAGAGTTGCAGAGATAAAAAGTGCAGAAGCAGTCCTTGATTCGGATAAGCTTGTCAAGCTTCAGCTTGACGTTGGCGAGCTGGGAAGCAGGCAGATTGTTGCAGGCATCAGGAAACACTACTCGCCAAATGAATTAGTTGGAAAAAAAATTATCATTGTTGCTAACCTGAAGCCTGTGAAATTAAGAGGAGTTGATTCTAATGGCATGCTTCTGGCCGCAGAGGATGAGAGTCACAATTTGGAAGTTTTAAGCCCTGTTGGAAATAATGGCGAGCAAGCCATTGCTGACGGAATTAAGTTTGAGAAAGCAGGCCAGATAGAAATTCCAGAGCTTGAAATGTTAAGCCTGAAGGTTGAGCACGGAAGATTAGTTTCAAACGGCAAGGTTTTCAAAACTTCAAAAGGCGAAATAAAGACAAAAATAGTAAGCAAGGGCTGTGTGCGTTAGGTTTTTAAATCTGCCATTTGTGGTGGCGCTATGGGTTTACGCGAACTTGAGCTGGCATTTGCAACAAGAGTATTATGTGATGTGCGCGCACCAAGATTGGATTTGGCGTATTTATTCGCACAGACTTCAGATAATGAACGCTCTGTATTTGCTGCAGGTGCGCACTTATATGGGCATAATCCTGGATTGAATATTGGACTATGCGGTTCGGAAAATACCAATCATGGATATCCGGGACTTGGTGCTTGGCGCGATAAACTTTTTTCTCAACCGTATGAAATTAATGCGCAGTGCATAATACCAATTCCACATCCAAACGCGCCAAATACTCTTAGCGAAGCAGAAACCCTTGTTAATTATGCAAAAGAAAATGGCATGACACACCTTGGCATAGTTGCACCGCCATTCCATCTGCCGCGCGCATTTATTACGATTGTTACTGTTGTCAGAGATGAATATCCAAAATTGAAAATATACAGTGTTGTTGGGACTACCTTGCCTTGGGATGAAGTTGTAAGGCACAGCCAGGGCGTAACAACTGGCAAAAGAAGCGAATTAATTAGTGGGGAATGGGAGCGCATCAGAAAATATCAAAAAGAAGGCGACAGGCTTTTGTGTTCTGTAGA
>JBBTAR010000037.1:0-1116 GCA_038044065.1 Nanobdellota archaeon | reverse complement strand
ATAGAAAATTCAGCAAAGGCAAATTATCCAATCATTTACTTATTAGACACAGACCCACAGATAAATGCGACAAGCAAATCAATCAATTATAGGGATGTAAGGGTTACATTTGTAAATAGGACAGCAGTGCCATATCAATTAATGGGCTACAACACAAATGAAACAATGGATGCAGTGTTATGGTTATCAAGCACTCCCGCCTTAGGCTCAACTGCCTATTATATCTACTATAATAATTCTGCTGCAACAGATGGGAACACAACGATATTCAGCAAATATGAATACTTTGAAAATCAATCATTTCTAATAAGGGGGACTTATGGCATATTTGACCAGAACCTTGGCGTAACTCAGAACTCAACAATAACAAAGAACCCGACAAACATAACTTCTAATTCATCTATTTGGAATACTGGCGCACAGACATTAAGAAAGAATAGCCTAGCAGTATCAAACCTTGTTCAGCCATTTGTGATTTCAGCATGGGTAAATCCAACTGTGCTGAATAGCACAAGTGCGGCATCATCTGGTATTTTTGCATCATCAGGCGGCAATGATTGGGGTATAAGATTTAACGGAACAGGAGAAGTGCAGATTACAAGCAATAGCTTCAACTGGGTAAATACAAATTTCAAATTAGATAGCGCAACTAAGTGGTATCAATTCATAACGCAGGTCAACCAAACAACAGGAGAGAACTATTGGATAAGAAATGATACTGGATTATATTTCTTAGGAAATGAAAGTGCTGCCTCTGCTAATTTTACAGCATTAACAATAGGTTTAGCTGCGGGCGCAAGCACACAGATGCTAACTGATAATATATTACTGCGCCAGTCGCAATCAGTGGATTTCAATGAGTATGTAGTGCCAAATAACATTAGCATTGCGGCAGAAGAAGCTGTAAGTGCCTGCCAGACATTAAGCACAGCAGGCTCAAGCTACCTGCAAATGAATAATATAACAAACTCTGCTTCTACACAGTGCGTCATAATAGCAAATCAAAATATAACTTACGATTGCGGTGGTTTCCTAATAGATGGAACAGATGCAGGCACTTCAATAGGAATTAATGTAACTGCAAGCGCATCAAATACAACGGTAAAAAACTGCATA
>JBBTAR010000036.1:0-1047 GCA_038044065.1 Nanobdellota archaeon | reverse complement strand
CAGACCCAGCACATCCGGCAATTTATCCGACAGGCGAAGTGCCTGCACAATTGGATGCGTACCAGAAAAAAATCTATGATTTAATTGTAAAAAGATTCCTGTCAGTGTTCGCTGACGCTGGCACGAGAGAGACAACCACAGTAACATTTGACATTGAGAAAGAAAGGTTTATTTTGAAGGGCACGAGGACAATCGCGCAGGGCTGGCAGGAATTTTATCATCCGTATGTTCGCAAGGAAGAGATTGAGTTGCCTGCATTCGCTAAAGGGAAGCAGTACGAGGAGAAAACTGCGATTGAGGAAAAGAAAACCGAGCCTCCAAAGAGATATTCGCAGGCCTCAATCATAAAAGAGCTTGAGAAAAAATCCCTCGGGACAAAAGCAACGCGGGCGGAAATTGTTGACACGCTTTACAGGCGCAATTATGTGACAGGGACAGCGATACAAGTTACTAAATTGGGTTTGGAGATTGTAAAAGTTTTCCAAAAATACGCGCCAGAAATTCTTTCGGAGGAGATGACAAAGAAGTTTGAGAAAGAGATGAACCAAATCCGCAAAGGAAAATTAAAAATGCCGCAGATTTTGGACGAGGCGAAAGAAGTTTTGGTAAAAATCTGCAAGGACTTCCAGAAAAATAAAAAAGAGATTGGCGAAGAATTAAGGACGGCGCTGAACGAGGCGCGGCGCGATGAAGCTTTCCTGATGGCCTGCTTTAACTGCAAGGTCGGCGATATTCGGACAATCAGATCACGGGCGACTGGCAAGCAATTCGCAGCCTGCTCTAAATATCCGGATTGCAAGACCACGCTGCCACTACCACAAGGGGCGCTGATTAAACGGGCTGACAAAAATTGTGATAAGTGCCCTTATCCGATAATCAAAGTCATTCGCAAAGGGCAAAGGCCTTTTGAGATGTGTTTAAATCCGAAATGCCCGAGCAAGGAAAATTGGAACAAACCGCAAACTAATTCTTAATTAGAACCTTCTCCATAATTTTGTGACTGGCTCTCGCCCATGCCAGTCCCTTGCTGGCCTTGCGAGCTCTGTC
>JBBTAR010000035.1:0-2019 GCA_038044065.1 Nanobdellota archaeon | reverse complement strand
CTTGACAAGCTTGAAGAAGAAATAGCCAGCCTGAAAAAAGAAATCTCTGGCTCAGAGTCAGAAATTGAAAAAACTGCGAAGGACTGCGAAAAGCTCGACAAGGAAATAAAAGAAAAATCAGCCAAGAGAGATATCTTGAAGTCAAAATTATTCGGCTCAGGCAAGAAAGACCTGCAGGAACTCCTGACAAGGAAATCAGAAATAGAATCACAGCTGCAGGGCGCTGTTGCAATTATTGAAAATGTCCTTGCGCCCGAACAAGAAAATCTTACAAAGAAACTAAAGGCGCTTGAAAAAGAAAGAAAAGACTTTGAGAAGCAGATAGGCGAAGAAGAATCCGCACTTGCAGGCCTTGACAAGGAAATAGATGCGAAGGAAACAGAACAGGACAAGTTCACGAGCAAGCTCAAGGAAATAATTGCAGAGAAAAATGAGGCAAGCCTGCACCTGCGCGAAGCTGAAAAGAGATACAACGACACACAGCTTGAAATCGGAAAGGTCCAGCAGGAAAAGAACATTCATGCTATTGAAAAAGCCCAGCACGAAGCTGAATTTTCAACTTTGAAGCAGGAAATGGAGCCATTTGCAAATGTAACACCTGCAGAAGTAAAAAATATTGAAGATGCCAAACGCAGGGCAAGAACATTGGGCGAGAAAATCACACAACTTGGAAATATAAACATGCGTGCCCTTGAAATTTTTGAGGCAGTCCAGCAGGAATATGAGAATCTGGCAGGCAAGGCCAACAAGCTCTCCTCTGAAAAAAACGACATCATCAGCGTCATAAATGAAATCGAAACGAAGAAAAAAGAAACATTCATGAATACTTATGATTCTGTTGCTTTGAAATTCAAGGAAATACACTCAAAAGTTGCTGAAAAGAACCACGCAATCCTTGAGCTTGAGAACAATAATAATCCATTTGAAGGCGGAGTTACAGTAAAAATAATTGACGAAATAGGCAGGCGGACATCGCTAGCTGCGCTTTCTGGCGGAGAAAAAACACTTGTCGCGCTCTCATTAATATTCGCAGTGCAGGCGCACGATCCCGCGCCATTCTATTTATTGGATGAAATTGACGCTGCGCTTGACAAAGTTAATTCTGAAAAAGTTGCAAAACTTCTCAGGGAATATTCAGAAAAAGCCCAGATAGTAATCATAACACACAACGATGCAGTTATTTCAGAGGCAGACAGCGTATACGGCGTCAATATGACAAAAGAAAAGTGGAGTAATGTTGTCAGTGTGAAATTATAAAAAATGAAATCGAAGTTCAAAACATCAGAAACTGAAATAAAACACATAATCATTGCTTTAATTGTGCTTGCCATTGCATTTTCCTTTGTCCTGTTTAGCGAGGAGATTTTCCGCTCTGGTAGTTTTTTCTCATACACACCTCAGTATTTCTTTTACACTCTTATTGCGGTCGGCTTTGCCTTTGTCCTTCATGAGCTAGCCCATAAATTTGTTGCGCAGAGGTACGGCTTCTGGGCAGAGTTCAGGATGTGGCCTGCAGGCCTGTTCTTCGCAGTCATGATGGCCTTCATCTTCAAGGGCGGATTTGTTTTTGCAGCGCCTGGCGCGACAATGATTGCGCCCGTAACAGAAACAAAAAACGGCTTTGCAATGAAAAAAATTCACATTACTTCTGAAAAAATGGGAAAAATAAGCCTGGCTGGCCCAATAACAAACAACCTGCTGACTCTGGCTTTTATAGCGCTTTCACTGCTCGCGCCAATGAAAGTTTTTGAAACAGGCGCCTATGTAAATTCATGGCTTGCTATATTTAACTTACTTCCTTTTGCAGTCCTAGATGGAAAGAAAATCTGGGCGTGGAACAAGGCTATTTGGATTTCCGCAATGCTTCTAAGCATAGGATTATTTATAATATCCGGACTGGTTGGTGCTGTATGAACGAGCAGATTTACGATTTGATATTTCAGGGAGATGATATTAAATGGCAAACTATCATTCACGAATTAGTCCGCGAGGGAAAAGTTGACCCTTGGGATGTTGACC
>JBBTAR010000034.1:3591-7002 GCA_038044065.1 Nanobdellota archaeon | reverse complement strand
GTAAAATGATTAATCTTCCAAAAGAAAAGCCGCCATTGAAACAGGTTTCTGAAGTAGTTTGGGAAATCTCAAAGGATTATAAGAAAGATGCTCCTGCAATGCAGGTGCCTGCCAGAATTTATGCAACCAAGAAACTGATGGAGCAGATGGACATGGGCATCTTTGAGCAGATCACTAACGTGGCTTGCCTGCCAGGAATACAGAAAGCCGCGATGGCTATGCCTGATGCGCACTGGGGGTATGGATTCCCAGTCGGCGGAGTTGCTGCATTTGATACTGAAACAGGAATTATCTCCCCTGGCGGAATCGGCTATGATATTAACTGTGGCATGCGCTTGATGAGGACAAACCTGACTTGGGATGAAGTAAAACCAAAAATAAAACCGCTTGTCGACACGCTTTTCAAATTAGTTCCTGCTGGCGTTGGCGCACATGGATTTGTAAAATTAACGCAGCAGCAGCACAAAGAAGTAATGGTTGACGGCGCAAAATGGTGCGTAAAAAATAATTACGGCTGGGATGAAGATATCGAGCGGATTGAAGATTCTGGCGCAATTGAAGGCGCAGACCCATCAAAAGTTTCTGACATGGCAATAAAACGCGGGGCAGCAGGCCTCGGCACGCTTGGCTCCGGCAATCACTATCTTGAAGTGCAGGTTGTGAAGCCTGAAAATATTTACGAGCAAAAATTGGCAAAAAAACTCGGAATATTTCCAAACCAGGTTGTCGTAATGGTTCACTGCGGTTCAAGAGGATTCGGCCACCAGATCTGCACAGATTATGTTTCAAATTTCAGGCCCAAGATGGCTGGCTGGGGATTAAAAGTAAGAGATGAAGAGCTGGCCTGCGCTCCGTTCAAGAGCAACGAGGCGCATGATTACCTCGCCGCAATGAGATGCGCTGCAAATTACGGATTTGCAAACAGGCAGTTGATTCTGCACAGAATTCGCGAAGGATTTTCGCAGGTTTTCGGGCAGGACGCAGAAAAATTAGGATTAAATTTAATTTATGATGTTGCACACAACATCGCAAAAGTAGAAGAGCACAAAGTTGACGGCAAGAAAATGGAATTAGTAATGCATAGGAAAGGCGCAACAAGATGTTTCGGCCCATCAAGAAAGGAAACGCCGAAGCTTTACAGGGAAATAGGCCAGCCAGTCATAGTCGGCGGTTCAATTGAAACAGGCTCATACCTTTGCGTCGGGACAGATGCATCTGAAGAAACTTTTGGCTCAACAATGCATGGCGCGGGCAGGACAATGTCGCGCGCAGCTGCAAAAAGAAGCTTTAGGGGCGAGGATTTGAAAAAGAAAATGCTGGAGCATGGAATATATGTGCATGCAGTCAGCATGCCAGAACTAGCTGAAGAGGCTGGCTCTGCATATAAAGACATTAATGAAGTTATTGATACGATGGACATGGCTGGCATTTCAAAGAAGGTTTGCAGGTTTTTGCCGGTTGGTAATGTTAAAGGGTGATAAATTATTTCTTAACAGCCATTCTTCGCTCAAGCCAGCCACACCAACCGCAATTTTCCGATGCCTCTGGTGGCTCATTTTTATCCAAAATACTTAATGCACTATTAAACCGATCCAGCGCACTTTGCGGATTTACAGGCGCCCTATCGAGCCTTATGCCGTGTTCTATTCTTTGAATGTCTGGCTCTATTCTTATCGGCCAGTAAAACGCCAGAATCGCGGAGTCTTCAACTTCAAAGCCATTCTGCTGTAAAAGGAAGGCATATGCAGACATTTGGTCAAGATTATATTTCATCGCATCCATGGGCGGTTCATCGCCTTTTGTCTTTACATCAAACACTACAACTTTTTTAGTTTCCGTGTTTACGAGCAAATCATCAAGCGCGCCAAAGAATTTGTTCCCCTTTTTATCAAAATATGCTATCCCGCCTGTTTTGGCATTGCGCCACTCTGCCAGCTTCCGCGCATCAGGAAAAAACCTGTATCCTTGGCTGGCCAGCTCTTGGAACGGCTTTTCTGGTGGCATCGTGCCAGTTTCCCTGAAGCCGTCAAAATAATCTTTCGTGACTCTGTCATATCCGCCGGGCAGGCCTGGAAAAATTCCCCGCGGCTTTTCAATTTTCACACCTTGCTTTTTCTCATACCAAAAACACTGCGGGCAGTCTGTAAGAACAGATAATGAACTTGGGGACAGCCAATATGTCATGATTAGCTAACACGCCAAAACCATATAAATATTGCCTATTCCCCTGGCTCGTTCTTCTTAATCAGCTTCTTGTAGTCCTTGTAAACTTTATACAGCGAAGTTACCAGAATAATCCCGATTAGCAGCAAAACTAGGTCTGTAACTCTGACATACGTTACATATTCATGAGCATATTTCCAATATATTGCAGAAGCAGTATATAATCCCAGGATGCCGTTCACAACAATCGTTATCATTAAAATCTTTACAGTCGCAGTATCTTTTCCGGACCCCATCAAATTCATCAGCTTCAGCGCCAGAATAAACGAAACCCCAATTAAAATCAGCGCAACTATGCTTATTGTCGCAAAACTATACACCGGCGGTATGAAATCTTCTAACATTTTATTCTACTCCGTGTTTCTTGCAGTCTGCGCAGGCCTTGCTTGGCTTGACATGCACATACCCTGTTCCGATTGGATTTGAAGCCAAAGTTACCTTGCAGTCTGTTGCATATTTTTTCAAAACATCTTCAACAAATTTTCTTAATAAATTATTGTTTTTTGCAGAGCATATGAGCAGATGGTTGTGCTGGCCAGAAATCTCAAAGGCCTGCATGACTTTTGAACAGCCAGAAATCATTTTCCTGAATTCTGCTTTTTTCTCATTTGCAACTTGAAGCTCAACAATAAGCGTATTGTAATTTAATTTCTCGATATTCAAGAGAGCAGAAACTTTCAGCAGGCCATTCTGCTGGAGCTTCTCAATGCGGTTTGCAATTGCAACTCTCGACAAGTCAGAACCTTCTGATAAGTCCGTTAAGGATGTCCTTCCATCGTGCTTTAGTTTTTCGATAATGTGTTCATCAATATAATCAAGCATTTTATCAGTGGCTCTGGTAAATTATATAAGGCTTCTTATATAAAAGTTTCTGAATGCAACTCAAAAGAAGATAAACTGGCTTATTGCAATATTATACTAAATTATAGAAACATTTATATACCACTTACTTACATAATGTAAGTATGATTAAGAGAAAAGTTTCGATAAGAAAGACAAAACGCATGATAAAGGCTGCGGAAAAAAAGCTTTTCCGGCAAACATTCAATCTTAAATTCAGGGACGATGCCGCGCAGTATTTTGCGCTTGTCGATTACCTCCAGCAGAACAAAATAAAATTCAAAGTCACAGATAGCGAGCACCTGCGCGTCATCCAGTGCGATGAAAAATTTGCGCAGATGGTGCAGA